>DATNDM010000470.1:0-3020 GCA_035553235.1 Pyrinomonadaceae bacterium
GACGCCCGGCACGACGCACAAAATGAACCCAACCAATCAGCTAACGAAGCCTACTCCCAAGCTCGAAGCTCTCGATCGCCCGATCGAGCCGCCGCAGTCGTACAACTACGGTGTCGATCCCAACGCCGAGAACGAAGTCCACCTGCTCGATTATTGGCGAGCGATTCGCAAACGTCTCTGGTTGGTCATTGGTATCGTGGCATTGATCACGATGCTGGCGGTCGTGTACGTCGCGCGCAAGCCGGATTTTTTCGAAGCACAGGCAAGGGTTCAGGTCGATCTCGAAGACTCCGGCAATCTCGTCAACAACACGCGCCCGCTCTATGGTCCAACCGACGATCCCATCTACTTCAACACGCAGCTCCAGATCCTCGTCAGCCCGGGTTTGATGCGCCGGGTCGTGCGCACTCTCGATCTCGAACACAATCCCGACTTCTTCAAAGGCGCCCAACGACAATCGAGTTGGCAAACGTTGCTGCGCATGGTCGGGCTCGGCCGCAAGCCGCAGGAGACCGCTAAACCACCCGATCAACTTCCGCTTACGACGAGCGTCGCACAAGCCACGGCGCGTGAAGACCTGAACGAAGCGAAGCGACTCGCGCCGTACGTAAACACGATCCTGGCGGGACTGCGCGTCGAGCCGGTGAAAGAGACGCGCGGCTATTACAAAGAAACACGTCTCATCGACATCAGGTTTACGCACACGGATCCGACGGTCGCGGAGAAGGTGGTGAACGCGATCGCCGAGGTCTACGTGTTCTCAAATCTGGAGAAGCGAACTGAAGCCAACAGCACCACCGGCGACTTTCTTCAGAAACGCATTGCCGAACTGCAGCAGCAGATTCGCACGTCTGAAGAACGGCTGGTCAACTACGCCAAGAACAACCAGATCATCTCGCTCGATCCAAACCAGAACACGGTTGTGGAGCGGCTCGCCGGCTTGAACCAGCAACTGCTGCAGGCTGAGAACGAGCGAAAGACTGCCGAAGCTGCTCTCAATGCCGCGAAGGCTCCCGATGCTGCAAGTGCGCTCGTCGACGACGCCGCCAAACAAAATGGCGAGCTCGAGACGAAGCTGATCGAGTTGCGACAAAAACGCGCGTTGTTGCTCGTCGATGCCACTGAAGAAGCGCCGGAAGTCAAAGAAGTTGACCAGCAAATCGGCGAGCTTGATAAGCAGTTGAAAGACCTGCGTAGCCGCAAGTCGGCGACGTTGCTGACGAACCTCAACACTCGTTATCAACAGGCACTCGAGCGCGAACAGTCTCTGCGCAAAGCATTCGAGCAACAGCGCGCGCAGACGCTCTCGCAGAACGAAGCGGCCATTAACTACCGCATCATTCAACAGGAGATTGAAACGAATAAGACTTTGCTGAACGGATTGCTCCAGGGCGCGAAAGAGAACGACGTCGTGCTTGCAGGCAAGCCAAACAACATCTCGATCGTAGATTACGCTTTAACGCCCGACACGCCGGTTGGTCCAAATCGCACACGCACGGTCATCGCGGCGTTCTTTCTGTCGATCGGACTCGGCCTTGGGCTCGCGCTCTTCTTCGAGTATCTCGACGACACGGTGCACTCGACCGAGGAAGTCGAGCGCGTGTTGCACCTGCCGGCGCTCGCGGTGATTCCTTCGGTCGGCAGCGCCGCGCGACGTCGCGTGCTGCCCGGAGTTTCGAAAACGACGGCTTTGCAGAAGCAGGGCAACGGCAACGGCAATGGCAATTCGGAATTGCTGATGAACGTCGACAGTCGTTCACCGCTCGCGGAGGCGTATCGACATCTGCGTACGTCAGTGCTGCTCTCGACGGCCGGTCGGGCGCCGAAGTCTTTGCTCGTGACGTCGAGTTTGCCGGGTGAAGGGAAGACGACGACGGCGGTCAACACCGCGATCAGTCTCGCGCAAACCGGTGCGAGTGTGGTGATCATCGACGCCGACATGCGGCGCCCGCGTTTGCAATCGATCTTCGACATGCACGGACAGGAAGGGCTCAGTTCGATCCTTTCGAGTGATGTCAGCGAAGACGAGATGCTGTCGATGGTCAGGAGTGATGAAGAGAGCGGCCTGAGTGTTCTGACTTCGGGTCCGATTCCTCCGAATCCTGCCGAACTGCTCGGCTCCGATCAAATGCGCAGGCTCATCGCGACGCTGCAAGCGAAATACACGCACGTCGTGGTTGACTCGCCGCCAGTGAGTTCATTCACGGACGGCGTGCTGATCTCGACGATGGTTGACGGCGTGTTGCTCGTGGTCCATGGCGGCAAGAGCTCAAGGCACATCGTGCGGCGTTCGAAACAACTGTTGAACGACGTGGGCGCGAAGATCCTGGGCGTCGTGCTGAACAACGTCAACCTCCAATCGCACGATTATTATTACTACCAGACTTACTACACCGCGGATTTACGCGGATAAACGCTGATCTGCGTTCATCCGCGTTAGTCCGCGGCTAAAATATGCCTGACGTCGCGATACGCTGTGACAGCCTAAGCAAGCAATACCGGATCGGATCTCCCGACAGCTACCGAACGCTGCGGGATGCGATCTCCAACACCGCTCGCGCCACTTTTCGTCGCTCCAAAAACAACTCGCAGAACGGTCACATCTGGGCGCTCCAGGACGTCTCGTTCGAAATCAAACGCGGCGAAGTCGTCGGTATCATCGGTTTGAACGGCGCGGGCAAAAGCACGCTGCTGAAAATCCTTTCGCGCATCACTGGTCCAACGCGCGGGCGCGCTGACATTTACGGCCGCGTCGGTTCGCTGTTGGAAGTCGGCACGGGTTTTCATCCCGAACTCACCGGTCGCGAGAACATCTATCTCAACGGTGCGATCCTCGGCATGCGCAAGAGTGAGATTGATCGCAAGTTCGACGAGATCGTCAGTTTTGCCGAGGTCGAGAAGTTTCTTGACACCCCCGTGAAGCGTTATTCGAGCGGCATGTACGTGCGGCTCGCCTTTGGCGTCGCGGCGCATCTCGAAACGGAAGTGTTGCTGGTTGACGAAGTGCTGGCGGTCGGTGA
>DATNDM010000471.1:0-5045 GCA_035553235.1 Pyrinomonadaceae bacterium
CGATCTGGTAGTTCGACACCTGCGCGCCGAAATATTCAGACGCCACTTCCTCGACGAGATGTGCTTCGTCGAGAATAACGGCCGTGTAATCCGGCAAGACTGAGCCGTAGTTGCCGTTGCGCAAGCTCAAGTCGGCGAAGAACAGATGATGATTCACGACGACGATGTCAGCTTCCTGCGCGCGATTGCGCATGCGCGTGATGAAGCACTCGTTGAAGTCAGGACACTTCTGCCCGAGACACGATTCGGATCGCGCATCGATGTGACGCCAAAAAGAAAGAGATTCAGGCAGGTTCCCGAGTTCGGCGCGATCGCCGGTTTCGCTCTGTTTGGACCAGTGGCAGACTTCTTCGAAGTAGTCGACTTCATCAAGTCCTTCGAGCACCGGTGCTGACTGTGCGCGCCCGAGTCGATTGAGGCAGAGATAATTGTTTCGACCCTTCATGTAGGTCGCGGAGAAAGGTTTCGGGAGGATGCCCTGGAGAAAGGGAATGTCTTTCTCCATCAACTGTTCCTGGAGGTTCTTCGTTCCGGTCGAGACGATCACTCGTCCATTGCCGCCGAGAGCAGCCGCGACTGCGGGAACGAGGTAAGCGAGCGTCTTGCCCGTTCCCGTACCCGCCTCGACAATGAGATGTCGCTTCTCCTCGAACGCGCGCATCACCGCCCGCGCCATCTCCACCTGGCCCGGTCGATACTCATACTCTGGATGCGCCGCCGCGATCAGTCCATCCGGACCAAAAACTTCAAGCATTTTTTGCCACAAAAAGGCACAAAAAGCTCAAAATCAGAAAACATATTTTGTGCTTTTTGTGTTCAACTTTACTTCAGCCGCTTTGGGTACAAGGGGAATCGCGCCGTTAGATCTGCGACACCGCGCTTGACCTTGTTTCTCACTTCTTCCGACTCAGGAGCGTGAATCACTTCCGCAATCAGGCGTCCAATCTCGCGCATCTCCGCTTCCTTCATGCCGCGTGTCGTAACGGCGGGCGTGCCGATGCGCAGGCCCGAGGCCACGAAGGGTTTGTTCTGATCGAATGGGATCGTGTTCTTGTTCACGGTGATCGTCGCGGCTTCCAGCGCTTTCTCCGCGTCTTTGCCAGTGATGCCTTTGCCGTCCATCCAAACGTCAACCAGCATCAGGTGATTGTCAGTGCCGCCCGAGACGAGTCGTAGTCCCTGCTCCTGTAACTCGCTCGCGAGGGCCGTCGCGTTCTTCAAAATCTGTCGCTGATACTCTTTGAAATCCTCACGAAGCGCTTCACCAAATGCGACTGCCTTCGCAGCGATGATGTGCACGAGCGGCCCACCCTGCACACCCGGAAACACCCTGCGATCGACTTCTTTCGCGTGTTCCTCGCGACACAGGATCAGACCACCGCGTGGACCACGCAGCGTTTTATGCGTCGTCGTGGTGACGTAATCAGCGTGTGGAACTGGGGAAGGATGTAGCCCGGCGGCAATCGGTCCCGCGATGTGGGCGATGTCGGCAAACATGCGCGCCCCGACACTGCGCGCGATCTGTCCGATGCGTTCGAAATCGATTGTGCGCGGGTAAGCAGACGCGCCGCAGACGAGCAGTTTCGGCCGGTGTTCTTCCGCGATGCGTTGCAGTTCGTCGTAATCGATCTGTTCCGTCTCGCGCGAAACACCGTAGTCAGCAACTTTGTAACTGAGTCCGGAAAAATTCAGCGGATGACCGTGCGTCAAATGACCACCATGCGACAGATTCATTCCCAAAATCTGATCGCCATACTGGATCGCCGCCAGATACACAGACATGTTCGCCTGCGCGCCGCTGTGTGGTTGTACGTTCGCGTGATCTGCGCCAAACAACTCCTTCGCGCGATCGATCGCAGTCTGCTCGACGACGTCGGTCCACTCACACCCGCCGTAATAACGTTTGCCGGGATAACCTTCAGCGTACTTGTTTGTAAACACTGATCCAGCGGCTTCAAGCACAGCTTCGCTCACGAAATTTTCCGAGGCGATCAGCTCGAGCCCATTAGCCTGGCGCGCTACTTCGTTATCGATCGCGCCGGCAATCACGGGATCGACTTCAGCGAGTGATGAGTTTCTGTCCATTTTTACCTTTGTCTTTCAACTTGGGAAATCTTTTCAACGCGTGCGGCATGACGACCGCCTTCAAACGGCGTTGCAAACCATGCGCGTACGATCTTCGGAATGTCGCCTTCGGGCGTGGTACGCGCGCCGATCGCGAGCACGTTCGCGTCGTTGTGCTGTCGCGCGAGTCGTGCAGTCTCTTCAGACCACGCGACTGCTGCACGAACGCCCGGAACTTTGTTGGCAGTGATCGCCATCCCCGTTCCTGAACCGCAAACTAATACGCCCTGCTCGACTGCTCCGTGTGCCACCTGCTCCGCGACTTTGCGAGCGTAATCCGGATAGTCAACAGACTCTTCCGACACGGTGCCGAGATCTTCAAACTCGACGCCGATATCCGTCAGCAGCGGCTTCAAACGTTCCTTCTCGGCATAACCAGCATGATCGCTTGCGAGTGCAATACGCATTTGTTAGCAACCTTCGTGAAGTGATTTTAGAAGAACCGTGATGGTAACTCACACCTGCACGTGCGGCAAATTATCCGGCTCATAAGTTCTTCTCTGTGCAACCTCTGTGTTCTCTGTGTCTCTGTGCTTGTCTTGATCAAAAACAAGCAAACCACGGAGACACAGAGGACACAGAGGTTGCACAGAGAAATCCGTTAAGCGAGAATGCCAAGACTATGCGCTGGTCACGATACTTCATTCCTACTCTTCGCGAAGACCCCGCGGATGCCGAGGTCGTTTCGCACAAACTTCTTTTGCGCGCCGGTTTGATCCGGCAATTGTCGGCTGGAGTTTATTCTTTCCTGCCGTTGGGCCAGCGGGTCGCGCTCAAAGTCATGCAGATCCTGCGCGAAGAAATGAACGCCATCGGCGGCCAGGAGTTCTTCCTGCCGGCGCTGCACCCCGCGGAGATCTGGCAGGAGTCGGGTCGCTGGTACGCGATTGGCGACGAGATGTTTCGTTTCAAAGATCGCAAAGGCACTGACATGTGCCTCGGCATGACGCACGAAGAAGTCTTCACCACGATCGCACGCAGCGAGATTCGCTCGTACAAACAACTGCCGCAGGTCTGGTATCAGATTCAGACCAAGTTTCGCGATGAAGCGCGGCCAAAATCAGGTTTGATACGAATCCGCACCTTCATCATGAAGGACGCGTACACGTTTGACGTTGACCGCGCCGGACTCGACAAGTCGTTCATCGATCAGCGTGAAGCTTACAAGAAGATCTTCACGCGTTGCGGCATACAGTTTCTGATTGTTGAGGCGTCTTCCGGCGCGATGGGCGGGTCCGAGTCGAACGAGTTCATGGCGCGCACACCAGCGGGCGAAGACATTATCGTCAGTTGTAACAACTGCGATTACGCAGCAAACCTGGAGAAAGCGACTTCGCGCCTGCTGGACAAGATCGCGGACGAGCCTGGTCCAGCAGCACCGGAAGAGTTTCCAACGCCCGGCGTTCGCACGATCGAGGACTTAACAACATTTCCCGGCGGCGCTGACGCAAACAGGCAAATCAAGTCGCTCGTTTTCTACGCGACGATTGATGGCGAGTCGCAACCCGTACTCGTCCTGCTGCGCGGCGATCATCAGCTTCACGAGGTCAAACTCGCCGACAGTCTGCGGGCGACAGCCGTTCGCCCGGCGCATGCCGAGGAAATTCGCGATCTACTCGGCGCGAGTGCCGGCAGTCTCGGCGGCGTCGGCGCGAAAAAAAGAACGCCGTCTTTGCGAATCGTGGCTGACTCAGCGCTGAAGAACCGGCGCAACATGACGACTGGCGCAAACAAAGACGACCACCATTTGCGAGGGGTGGACATCGAAAGAGACATACCCGTTGACGAGTGGCTCGAGCTGCGTACCGTCGAGTCGGGTGAAGGTTGTCCCCGTTGTGAAAGCGGCACGCTGGAGATCTTCAAAGGCATGGAGATCGGTCACATCTTCAAGCTGGGCACGAAATATTCGGGCTCGATGGGCGCCACGGTGCTGACGCAGGACGGCAAGGAAGTGCCGATCGTGATGGGCAGCTACGGCATCGGGGTCGAACGAATCATCGCTGCCGCGGTCGAGCAGAGTCACGACGACGACGGAATTATTTGGCCGAAATCACTGGCGCCGTTTGACGTCGTGCTGACGATTACAAACATGAAGCAGGACGATCTGCGCGCCGCCGGTGAGAAGCTGTACCAGGAACTACAAGGAGCGGGTCTCGAAGTGCTGCTTGACGACCGCGACGAGCGTGCGGGCGTGAAGTTCAAAGATGCGGATCTGATCGGCATTCCGTATCGCGTCACGATTGGCAAAAAAATCGCCGACGGCGTGGTTGAGCTGTTCGATCGGCGCGCAAAAAAGAGCGCGGATGTTAAAATCGGCGACGTCGTGACTGCGCTGACCCGGCAAGATTGATTCAAAATTGCTTATCCACAGATTCACCGCTCGAATCGGCGTAATCTGTGGAGTCTGTGGATAAACACCTGCTCCGACATGAAGTTTGTCTGGCTCCTACTAATCCTGCTAATTCCTCTTCCGATCGAGGCGCAGGATATTCTCCCGGACTTAGTTCGTCGCATTAAACCGTCCGCGGTCGCGATCGAGACGTTCGACTCGCGCGGTGAGAAGCTGTCGCGTGGCAGCGGTTTTTTCGTCGAAGCCGATCGGATCGTCACGAATCGACACGTCCTCGAAGGCGCGTTCAAGGCTGAAGTTCACTCGTCCAACGGCGCGGTCTTCCCTGTCAAAGGTGTCCTCGCCGTCGACGCCGAGGGCGACCTCGCCCTCCTGAAGATCGACGCTCCAGCGCCTCCGATTCGCCCATTACAAATCGACAAGACCTCGCCGCAGGAAGGCGAGAGCGTTGTCGTCATCGGCAATCCACTCGGACTGGAAGGCAGCGTTACGAACGGCATTGTCTCAGCCGTGCGCGACATTCCGACGTTCGGCCGCATCATTCAGATCACCGCGCCGATCTCGTCAGGAT
>DATNDM010000472.1:0-3107 GCA_035553235.1 Pyrinomonadaceae bacterium
TCACCGACCACAGCGACATCGACTACAAGCGCGTCTGCTCCCTCGTGCCGCTCATCGTCGACACACGCAACGCGCTGAACGGCGACGTTCGACGCGAGAGCAGCGCCCGTATCATCAGATTGTGATCACAAAAAGGACAAAAAGGCCCACAAAAGGCACATAAGGACATTGATAGTTCAGCCGAGACTTTATTGAGATTTGGTTTGTGGCTTTTGTGATCTTCTTTGTGCTTTTTGTGAACAATCACAGTCGGATAACTCGCGCGCTGCTTTCGCGTCGCACGTCGCCGTTGAGCGCGTTGCGTGTGTCGACGATGAGCGGCACGAGGGAGCAGATGCGCTTGTAGTCGATGTCGCTGTGGTCCGTGACGATGATTACGCAGTCCGCGGATTGCAGCTCTTCATTCGTCAGCGGCACCGAGTTCAACGGCTCACCGCTCGATTCGGTGTGCGCGTCGTCGAAACGCAGTTCCGCGACAAACGGATCGTGATAACGCACGTTCGCACCCTTCGCGCGCAGCCGATCGATTATCGAAAGCGCCGGACTCTCACGCACGTCGTTGATGTCCTTCTTATACGCGACGCCGAGCAGCAACACGTTCGAACCCTTCATCGCTTTGCGTTCGTCGTTGAGCCCGTCCGCAACGAGTTGGACCACGTGCTCCGGCATGCGCGAGTTCACTTCCTCCGCAAGGCTGATGAAGCGCGAATCGAAACCGTGCTGGCGCGCTTTCCACGAAAGGTAGTGCGGATCGAGCGGAATGCAGTGACCGCCGATGCCTGGTCCGGGATAGAACGGCATAAACCCGAATGGCTTCGTCGCCGCCGCGCGAATCACTTCCCACGTATCGATGTTCAGCGCGTAACAAAGCCGCGCCATCTCGTTCGCCATGCCGATATTGACCGCGCGAAACGTGTTCTCCAGCAGCTTCGCGGCTTCCGCAACGCGCGCCGAGGTAACGGAGTGCACGTCGTTCACGATCTGCGAATAAAGATGCGCGGCCACGAGCGTTGAATCGTCAGTCACACCACCCACGACCTTCGGGATGTTATGCGTCTGAAACTGCGGATTGCCCGGGTCGACACGCTCGGGCGAAAACGCGAGCAGAAAATCCTCATCGAGCTTCAGGCCCTTCGCTTCGAACATCGGCAACAACACTTCGTCAGTCGTGCCGGGGTAAGTCGTCGACTCGAGAATGATCAGATGCCCGCGGCGCAGGCGCTCCGCGATCTGTTCCGCGGCAGCGAGTATGTAAGAGACGTCGGGCTCCTTGGTTTTGCGCAGCGGCGTAGGCACGCAAATGATGATCGCGTCACACTCGCTGAGATGGTTGAAATCCGTGGTCGCGCGCAGTCGCTTCGCGTCCACGACTTCTTTCACTTTGCGCGACGGCACGTCGCCGATGTAAGAAGTGCCGGCGTTGATCTGTTGCGCTTTGGATTCGTCGACTTCAAAGCCCGTGGCCTGAAAACCGTGACTCGCAAACTCGACGAGCAGCGGCAGTCCGACGTATCCCAGACCGATGACCCCAACGTGCGCTTGTTTGTTTGAAATTAGAGAGATTAGGTCGTTCTTCATATGGTGGCCGAAAACTCCGAAAACGGAAGATAACACAGATATGAATCCGTATTCATCCGCGCTGATCTGTGGCACTATACGTCGGACCTGATGGCCGAAACATCTCCTGCAAAACTCGTCCGCGGTCTCAGCCTGCTCGACGCAACGATGATCGTCGTGGGCTCGATGATCGGATCGGGAATCTTTCTCACTTCCGCTGAATCGTCGCGCCTCGTCGGCTCGCCCGGCTGGCTGCTCATGGCCTGGGCGCTCGCGGGCGTGCTGACCATCACCGGCGCGCTCTGTTGCGCCGAACTGGCCGCCATGTGGCCACGCGCGGGCGGACAGTACGTCTTCCTGCGCGAAGCTTATGGACCATCGATCGGGTTTCTGTTTGGCTGGGGATTGTTTCTGATCATTCAGTCGGGGACGATTGCTGCCGTCGCGGTCGCATTTGCAAACTTCACGGGCGTAATCACCGATCGCATCACAGGCGACCGATATCTCATCGCGCCGATCGTGTTGCTCAAGCCGTTCACGATCAATCAACTGTCGTTCAACGGGTACGCGCTGAGTCTATCAAGCCAGCAATTACTGGCCGTAGTGATGATCCTGTTTCTGACATTCGTCAACACCCGCGGTCTTCAGATCGGGAAAGCGATTCAGAACGCATTCACGTTCACTAAAACCGCCGCGTTGCTCGGGCTGATCTTGATTGGATTGATAATCGGCTGGAATTACGGCAGCGCTGCATATACATCATCGTGGTGGACGCCGTGGGCAAACGGCTGGAAGCCCTCGGCGTCGCAGGTGTGGTTCGAGCCCGTCGGCCAGGGCTTGCTCGTGCTGGCGCTCGTGATGATGCTGGGCCGCGCGATGGTTGGACCACTCTTCGCGCAGTCAGCGTGGAACAACGTCACGTTCACCGCCGGCGAAGTGCGCGATCCAGGGAAGAACCTGCCGCGCGCGTTGCTGCTTGGCTGTGGTCTGGTGGTGGCGCTTTACCTGCTCGCGAACCTCGCTTACGTCGTGACGCTGCCGCTCGCGGGGATTCAGAACGCGCCGCAGAACCGCGTCGCCACAGCGGTGATGCAGGCGGCGATTGGACCAAGCGGGACGATCATCATGGCCGTCGCAATCCTGATATCGACCTTTGGTTGTAATAACGGGTTGATACTGGCGGGCGCGCGTGTTTATTACGCGATGGCGCGCGATGGGCTTTTCTTCAGACGCGTCAACAGCGTGAATGAGTTTCACGTGCCGGCTGTGGCATTGATCGCGCAGGGATTGTGGGCCGCGTTTCTGGTGCTGCCGCGAACGGTGACGGTGAATCAGCAGACAGGCGCGTTTACGTTTGGGAACGTTTACACACAACTGCTCGAGTACATTGTTTCGGCGGATTTGATCTTTTACGTGTTGATGGTGGGCGCGGTGATCGTGATGCGTCGCAAGGCGCCCGAGATTGAGCGGCCGTACCGGACTTTTGGGTACCCGGTCGTGCCGCTTGTTTACATCATCACCGCCGGATTATTCATCGTCGACTTGGCGAT
>DATNDM010000473.1:0-3663 GCA_035553235.1 Pyrinomonadaceae bacterium
TTTACTATTCTTAGTTCTGGCGCTCGTCTCTATGCCGCTCGCGCAACAGAAACAACCGAGCCCCTCGCCGTCGCCGTCACCGTCGCCCTCGCGCGGCATTCCGACGATCAAAGTGTGGGTTGATACGCAATACGGCTTCTATCACTGTCCCAACACCAAGCTTTACGGCAAGACCAAACAAGGCGTCTACATGACCCAGAAACAAGCCCAGGACCGCGGCTACCGTCCCGCCTACGGCGCCTACTGCAACACCACCCCCAAACCCGTGCCACAAAAAAGCACAAAGAAACCCTGATCACAAAAGGCACAAGAGGACCACAAAAAAGCACAAAAGGACAGTGTCTTAAATCTCTGTGTATGAATTGAGACACCATCCCCAAAACAAATCCACCACTGAGCGTCTACCCACTCAAATTGATCTTTGTGCTTTTTGTGTTCCCTTTTGTGCCTTTTGTGATCAGTTAACGAAGCGGCGGAGCTGGACGCTGATAGTGAAGCCGATGGCGATGAAGGTGGCGATGAGGGAGGCCAGGCCGGCGCTCATCAAGGGAAGCGGGACGCCGATGACCGGAGAAATGCCCAGGGCCATGCCGATGTTGATGAAGATCTGAAATGTCAGGCCGCCCACGAAGGACATGATGAAGAGCATGCCCATGCGATCCGAGGCCCGGCGCGCGCCCGTGATTAGACGTGAAAGCAGGACCACGTAGGCCAGCAGCACAAGCACGCAACCCGCGAAACCAGCATTCTCCGCAGTGACTGCGTAAATAAAATCCGTGTGTGGCTCGGGCAGAAATTTGAGTCCGCTCTGCGAGTGTTCGACCGACGAACGCGACCCGAACAGCCCGCCCTCGCCGACAGTGATGATCGACTGCCACGTGTGGTAACCGATACCACGACGGTCCGCGTTCTCCGGATCGAGAATCACGTTGATACGTTCCTGTTGGTACGCTTTCACGGCGCCTGTCTTGACGCCCATCACGTACGCGGCGGGAAGCATCACGACCGCAAGAATCGCCGCCGCCACCACCAAACGCAGCCTGATCGCCGACAGAAACAGCACGACCGCGAGGATCGGCATGTAAGTGAGCACCGAACCGACGTCCGGCTCGAGCAAGATCAACCCTATGGGCAAGGCGAGGATCAGTCCACCCACGATCATCTCTTTGATCGTGAGGACCTCGATCCGGTTCTTGCCGAAATAACGTGCAAGCATCATCGCCGTCGTCACCTTCACAAACTCGGAAGGCTGAAACTGCCCGATGCCCGGCACTTTGATCCACGCGCGCTGGCCGTTGATCTTCAAGCCGATGCCGGGAAACAGAACCAGCACGAGCAGGATCAGACCGAAGATGTAAAAAGCGGGTGCGAGGTTGAGCAGACGGCGATAGTCCGTGAACGCGATCGCCAGCATCGCGACGAGCGCGATGGCGAGCCCGATCAGTTGTTTGACCCAGTAGGTTTCGGTCGGCTGCGCATTCCGAATCTGAACCGTGCCGAACAGCACGATACCGATGGCGAGCAACGCCAGGATCCAATCGAAGTCACGCCAACGGCGCTTGTGAATGATCGCGACCATTTAGTTAAAGCTACTGATTATTGATCGCTGTCTGCTGGGGAGTGGCGACTACTTTAGCTGCCGGTTTTTTCTTGTCAGTGGAGTCGTTCTTCGCGATCTGCGGCTTGATTGCTCCCGGCGGTTCTTCGTGACGCGTCTTGCGATAGTATTCGTCGTAAACGCCACGAACAGCGGGGGCCGCATTCGCTCCGCCAAATCCGGAGTTCTCGATGAGCGCGATAATCGCTATCTCCGGTTTGAAGGCTGGTGCGTAACTGACAAACCAGGCGTGATCTTTATTTTTGCCCGTGTCCTTCCCGAGCCCGACGACCTGCGCGGTGCCGGTCTTGCCGGCAATATCAAATCCGGCCATCCGAATGCCCGCGCCGGTGCCGCCCGCATTCACCACCTGCCACATGCCCTGAACCACCGTCTGATCGATCGGCTCCGGAATCGGAACAATCTTCGGATTTGGTCGCGATGGATCGAGTGGCTGGAACGTCACGGCCGCCTTGTAATCCGGCGTCCCCGGATTACCGAAGGCCTTGATTTCCTTCAGCAGGTGCGGCACGTACATGTGACCATCCATACTGACTGCCGCAATCGTGCGCAGCAAAGAGATCGGAGTGATGATGTCGTAGACCTGTCCGAACGACGCGTAGACAGTGTCGATATCGCGCCACTCAGGATCGCGCGGCTGCATTCTGCGTTTGAACTCACGCGAAGGCGTCCAGCTCACGACTTCGTTCGGAAGATCGATGCCGGTGCGCTTGTTCAGATCGAAGTCATCGACCATCTGCACGATGCCGTCGATGCCCATCTTCAACCCGAGACGGTAGAAATAGCCGTCGCAGGAATGCGTGATCGCGGTCTTGATGTCGGGCGTGCCGTGATTACCCATGCACCGTGTGAACTTGTTACCGACCTGGATGCCGCCGCCGCAGACCAGATTGGAATGTTCAAGTGTAATGGCGCCCTGCTTCAACCCGGCGATTGCCATCGGGATTTTCCACGTCGATCCCGGTGGATATCGACTCTGAATCGCGCGGTTGAGCAACGGCGTTTCCGGATCGTTCAAGAGCGCGGCGTACTCGCGGCGTCCTTCCTTCGTCGTGATGCGTTGTGAAAAGAGGTTCGGATCGAAAGTCGGAGCCGAGGCGAGTGCGAGGATCTCGCCGTTATTCGGATCCATCGAGATGATCACACCGCGTTTCGTCGCGGAATTCTTCAGTTGTTCTTCGGCGGCGAACTGCAGGTCGAGATCGATCGTCGTGACGAGATCGCGGCCCGGAATCGGCGGGACAGTGTCAATCTCATCCTGAATACGACCACGACTATCGACCACGACTTCGCGATAGCCGTCTTTACCGCGCAGGTAGTCGTCGTAGATCTGCTCGATACCGCTGAGCCCGATGATGTCGCCCGGTTTGTAACCTTTATCTTTAAAAGCCTGTTGCTTCAGTTGCTCGGGACTGATCTCGCCGACGTAGCCCAACACGTGCGCGAGTGTTCCATTATCTGGATAGCGACGTTGCGGCTGCTGCTCGACACGCAGTTCCGGGAATTCGAGATTGTGTGCTTCGACCCAGGAGATGTCGCCCGGCGACGCGCCCTGCTTGACGGTGATCGACTCAAAGGCCGGCATCGTTTTCACCGTCTCGAAGTAGTCGCGCAGGATATCTTTATCGACGTTGAGCCCTTCGGCCAGTGGCTCGACCAGCGACGTGAGATCTTTACCCTTCACATCTTCGCGCGAGAGGATCACGTTGTAGATGGGACGCGAATCGACGATCACGCGGCCTTCGCGGTCGAAGATCATGCCGCGCGGCGCCGGAATCGGCAGACGGCGACGACGCTGGTTCTCGGCAATTTCGGCGTAACGGTCACCTCTGACCACCTGCAAGACGTAGAGGCGAACGCTGAGCAGGCCGAGCATCGCGATGACCAGCACCTGGATAAACCGGAGGCGAGCGCGCAGGTTTTGTGAAGTGTCTTCGAATTTCATAGTGACCTCAGTTTAGATGCCACAAAAAGCACGAAAGATCAGTGCCTCATCTGGCTTTGCCCGAAAAGTCCCTATCGAACTTCTTCTCTGTGCAACCTCT
>DATNDM010000474.1:0-5993 GCA_035553235.1 Pyrinomonadaceae bacterium
CGCGCGCGACACCGTGCGCGTCGTGAGCGGCGCACCCAAGCGCTTCTAAAATCTCAGCCACAAAAAGCACAAAAGGCACAAAGGTAATCCTGATACGATTTTTTGGGCTCGAATAACAAAAATTCGTTGACATTTACCTGATTTAAGAGCATTAATCACCCCGTAATCGCGGCGCGCTCGCGCCACCTTAGTTCAAAATCCGCTTCATCAAACTGCTGCGAGTGCCTCGGTGCCGCCCGAGGTCGTGGCCTAACCGTAGTCTACCTTCGAAGGAGGTCTCCCCCATGAAACCCCGTCGCAAACAGCGCTTTTCAACTCTTGTCTGGAGAGTTCTCATTGCTTCCACCTTTACTTTGTTTTTGTCGGCGAACGCTTTAGCGCAGGTCACCGCCAGCGCTGCGATAGCCGGTACCGTCAAAGATAAAAACGACGCTGCAATTGCAAACGCAACTGTCACCATTACGAACAAAGCAACCGGACTTACCAGGACGGCCTCGACCAGTGATGGTGGAGAATACCGAATCGATTTCCTCCCCGCCGGACGCTACGACATCAAGGTCAGTGCAACTGGATTCAGCAACGTGGCAGTCGAAAACTCGGAAGTGCTTGTCGGAAAGACAAACAATTTGAACTTCACGATGGAACCCGGCGTGCAGACCGCCAGCGTGACGGTCACAGCAGGTGAAGGCGAATTGGTCAGCAGAGAGAAGACGGACGTCAGTCTTAACATCACGCCGCGCGACGTCGAGGACTTACCACTGAACGGTCGCGATCTCGGCAACCTCGCGTATCTCGCGCCTGGTGCGAAGCCGGTCGATTCCTACGATCCAACGAAGCGTCGCATCTCAGTCTTCGGAATCAACGGCTCCAGCGGTCGCAACGTTAACGTCACGGTGAACGGTATCGACAACAAAGACAACACCGTGGGTGGTCCAGTCATGCAATTTCCACTCGAGTCCATTCAGGAATTCGTGATCAGCACCGCACGTTTCTCAGCAGTCAACGGACGCAGTGAGGGCGCCGCTGTGAACGTGGTCACGAAATCGGGTGGTCGTGATTACCATGGGTCGGTTTTCTATTTCCTGCGCGACAAGAAACTGAACGCGAGTGAAGTTTCACCTGCTGATCAATCAATCAAGTCGAAGCCGCCATTCAACCGCAAGCAGTGGGGCGGTTCGATCAGCGGTCCTTTGCATTTACCACATTTTGGCGAAGGTGGACCAACGCACTACAACACGGGCGAAAACACTTTCTTTTTCTTCGCTATCGAGCGCCAGAATGAAGCGACTTCAATCCCGGTTGCTTCCGACGCATTCACCGAATTGAAGCTCGTGCAATCTCTCGGTGCCCAGCCGGCAGCAGTGCTGCCGACGCCCTATAAGGATTGGCGCATCAATGCGAGAATCGATCACACATTCGGTGCGAACCACAGCATGTTCCTGACGTATAGCGACCAATCCAACACTGGTCTCAACGATCAGGCGACGCAACGAGTCGATCTCACGCAGGGCAACTTCACCAACAATCGCCTGATACTTTCGAATTTCTCCTTGAATTCCACGTTGAGCAGCAGCGTCGTCAATGCCTTCACGGCGGGCTATCAGTATTGGAACAACCTGATCGACAGTAAAGATAAAACGAACACGGTCACGTTTCCGACCGGTATTCAGTTTGGCACGAATGTGAACGTGCCCCAACAGTCGTACCAGATCAAGTATCAATTTAAGGACGACGTCTCAATCAACAGAGGCGATCACACGTTCAGAACTGGTGTCGATTACCTGTGGGAACCGAAGCTCGGTGGTTTCTTTGAGTTCAATCCAACACTCGAGATCGATTTCGTTTCCTTGCCGAGCGCCATCTTGAAATTGCCGCAGGGTTTCGCAACTCCGGGAATAGTCGGCGGCATGACTGCAACGGCCGGCGATCCTTATTTCAATCTGCCGGGTGGAGCCAAAATGCTCGGTCTTTATTTTCAGGATGATTGGAGAGTTAAACCGAACCTGACCTTCAATCTCGGAATGCGTTGGGACAAAGACTTCAACCTGATCGGCACGCAGGCACAGGAAAAAAGCAGGACCTATCTGGCCCTGAAAGCAATCAACCATCCGGCCGCCGCGTCACTACCGCAAGATGACAGCAAGGACTTTAGCCCGCGCGTCGGCTTTGCCTGGGACATCGGCTCAACGGGCAAACACATCCTGCGCGGCGGCTATGGTCTTTATTACGGCCAAACGTTCCTGAATATTCCGCTGTTCATGATCCAGCAGATCAATCCCACGATCTTCGTCAGCGTTTTCAGTATCGCGAGTGGCGACCTTGTGCCGGGTACGGGAATTCAGTTGTCGAATTGGCGTTATGGAATCGATCCGTTCCCGACAATTCCACCGCCACCGACCCAGTTACCAGACAACTCGACTGGGCGCATCATGGATCCCGATTACCAAAACCCGCTGACGCAACAGTGGAACGTTGGTTATTCGTGGCAATTGAATTCTTACTCGGTATTGGAATTCGAATACACGCACATCCTCGGATTGCATGAGTCCAAGACGGTCAACATAAACCCGACTCGGGCCATCTTCCTGAACTCCGCGGGCCAGGAGATTACAACGCGACCGTTAACAGCTGCATTGGCCGCGGCGCATCAACCGATACTTGGAAGAGTGGACCTCGAGCAGTCGTCGGGCCGGTCGCGCTACGACGGTATGAACATTTCGTATCGTCGTCGTCTGCACAAGAGTTTGACGGTGAATGCCACTTACACACTCTCGCAGGCGCTTGCTTACAACGGCAACTCGGCGGCGTTTAGAAATCGCGCCTGGGATCCGTTCAATATGTTTGCGTCGTATGAACTTGGACCAACGCCGAATGACTCGCGTCATCGCTTCTCGATGGGTAGTGTCGTGAACCTGCCGGGTGGTTTTCAGGTGGCGCCGATCGTGCAGTGGGAATCCGCGCGTCCTTATACAGCGGGTTATGGTGGGGCGGTCGACATTCTTGGCGTCGGTGGCGGTCGTGGCACTTCGCACGTCGTGGTGTTTACCGACAAGCCAAATGACCTGACCGCTACCTTGCAGGCATTTGGAGATCCCGGTGCTTCGAATGCGAATCGTCAGAAGTACAGGAATTGTCTGCGGTCGGGCCAGTGTACGCACGCACCGTTTGATAACGTGAGGGGACAACCGTTCTTTCAGTTGGACGCGCGCGTGACGAAGAACTTCAGAATTCGTGAGCGCGCGAACCTGCAGGCGATCTTTCAGGTCTTCGATTTGACTAACCGGGCCAACTTCGGAAACAACTTCGTCACTGATGTTCGCCTGGCAAACTACGGGCACCCCAGCAACTTCATCACACCGAGTGGCGTCACCGTGCCACACAGTTTGTCAGCAGAACTTGGAATTAGATTTACGTTCTAAGTGACTGCACAGACTATCTCGAGGGCCGCAGGAGTTTCGTAAACTCCGCGGCCCTCGTGGTCTATCGAAGGTGTAGTGCAGGAGGGCTTTGCACGAAAAGTGCCGAGTATTGATTTCTCTGCGCAACCTCGGCGTTCTCTGCGTCTCTGCGGTTAACTAATTCATCGCAATAACTCACCGCAGAGACGCAGAGAACGCAGAGATTGCGCAGAGAAGAGCGATGTCGCGAGTTTTTGTGCAAAGCCGTGCAGGAGGGCTTTGGCTCAAAACTATTGCATGCTGATCACTGAACAAGTCGCTACCGCTCCCTGTACTGACCCGATGCAACGATGATTTCTGACTCTGAGGCAAAGCTATGCAGGAGGAGAAAGCTAGCTGAGCGGTTGCCACAGCTCGATTTTGTTGCCGTCCGGATCGTAGATCCAGGCGAAGCGGCCGTAGCTCTCGTCCTGGCGCTTGGGGTCGATGCGGACGCCTGCTTTCGCCAGCCGATCGAGCAGTGCGTCCATGTCGTCGACGATGTAGTTCAGCATGAACGAGGCTGAGCTGGGCTCGAAATATTTGGTGTCGCCGGAGAAAATGCTCCAAATCGTCATCTGCTCATTTTCAGGATTGTCTGCTTCACGCCACGGCAGCATGACGCCATGGCCGCTATCCGTGAGGCCAAGATGTTTCGCGTACCACTCCTTCATCTGTTGTTGATTGGCGGACTTGAAGAAGATCCCACCGATGCCGATGATTCGGCCTTGCTCGCTCATAGTTGTTTTCCTTTTTTGTGATTGTGCAGCGGCGCCTAGTATCCCGTAGTACGTCAGTTGCTGCAAGTAAATGGTGGTTTCATCGCATACAAAAATAATCGGTGTAATCTGATTTCTCTGTGCAACCTCTGTGTTCTCTGTGTCTCGGTGGTGTGTTTCGCTCGGAATTCATCAACCACAGAGACACAGAGAACACAGAGGTTGCACAGAGAAGAAAGCGTTCGTGACGTTTTGTGCAAAGCCACGGGTACGGCTCCGATGGCCCATGATCTACCGGCTAGCCGCGCCTGCCGCTTCGCCGAGCATCTTGTCCAAAGCCTTCCGATCGAAAAACCGGCCGTTTGCTACCACGGCGTTGATTCGTTGCGTGTTTCGAATATCCACGAGCGGGTTCGCGTCAAGCAAAACAAGGTCGGCGATCTTTCCCTGCTCGATGGTGCCGAGCGTTTGGTCCAAGCCAAAAAACTTCGCCGGATTCAGTGTCGCTGCACGTAGCGCTTCAAGCGGAGTCAATCCCGCGATGACCAGCAGCGCAAGTTCCTCATGCAAGCTGAAACCGGGGAAACAGAACGGATTGCCCGTATCGGTTCCAGCGAGGATTGGTACACCAGCTTTCTGCATCGCGCCAACAATCTCGAACTGTTTCTCCAGAACTTTCTTCGCGCGGCCGTCATCGGCGGTGCTCCGATTCGCTATGCGGAAGCCCCACCGTTGCTGGAGCTGTCGTGGAATATATCGAAGACGGCCATCGCTGCGAAAATGTTCGTCGCCGAGGAGTACGCCGCTGCGCAGGACGGTAAGAGTAGGACACTGCCATGTCTGGTTCTTAACAAAGCGCGCGATCAGATCGGTCGCTTTCTTTTCGTCGTAAGTTTCCAGTGCCGTTGTCTGAATGCGACTGCGCGCTTCCGGCGAATCTGCTTTCACGAGCCTGTCTCTTAACTCGGTCTCCTTGTCAGAGCATGCGATCAGGATTCCGGTCAGGTGCTCGATGCTCTTCTGTCCGGCATCCGAGGCTTCCGCCGGAGACACGGAGTTTGGAACGTGTCCGACAAAAGTGATGCCTTGTTGCTTTGCTTCATCCGCAATAGCGAAGTAAGCGTCGCGCGGCAGCAGCGCATAGACTTTTACAAAATCTGCGCCCCACTCCTTAACTCTTCTGACGGCCTTGCGGCCTTCTTCTGCATTGCGCACCGCGATCGAGTTGGGCCAGATGGGTTGTGGACCATCGATGATCGGACTCGCAACAACCATGCGAGGTCCGAGCAATGAGCCTCTCGCAATCTGATCGCGCCAGCGCAACAGATCAGAGTTGCCGAACATCTCGCGCACACTCGTCACACCGTTAGCGAGAAAAAGCGTGAACGTGTCTCTCGCGTACCAATGCACGTGCATGTCCCACAATCCGGGAATGAGGAACTTGCCGGTGGCATCCACCACCTGCGCGTCAGCGGGCAACGAGACATGATCTCCGATTGCGGAGATGCGGTCGGTGGTGATCACGACCGTCACGTCGTGCCTGGGTGTCGTCCCAGTAACATCGATGATTGTGGCGTGCGTTAAGACTATCGGGCCTTGAGTGCGATCGGGCTGCGCGCGCGCGAGTAATAAGACCGGGAGGATTAGCAGTAAGAAGATGCGAAGCTTCATTGGCCTCGGATGGCTTTGCACAAAAGTCACGAACGCCCTCTTCTCTGTGCAACCTCTGTGTTCTCTGTGTCTCTGTGGTGAGTTTTACTCGGCATCATCCACCACAGAGACACAGAGAACACAGTGCCACAGAGAAATCCAAGGATTTCTATTGCGCAAGCTTTGT
>DATNDM010000475.1:0-14647 GCA_035553235.1 Pyrinomonadaceae bacterium
TTTGAGCGCGCAACGCTCTGTAGCGCAGGCGACCATCAACGTAGGCGGTCGAAATATCAGCTTCTTTGCGACGCATTTCGACGACGCTGCATCTTCCAATCGCGTGATTGAAGCGGGTGAGTTGAAGAGTTGGGCGGCTAATTTTGCTGAGCCGCGCATCATGGTGGGCGATTTCAATGGTGGTCCGGATACTGCCGAAGCGTCGTCGATGGCGGCGAGTTATTTCGATTCGTGGAACGAGGCGATGAACCGCGGCACGGCATCGTCGTATCCCGATAATCCGGTCGGAATGTTTACGAGGACGAGGCGCGGCCGCATTGACTACGTGTGGTACTCGCACTCGGCCTCGATGCTTTCGTTGAGCTCAGCGAAGATTCCGGATAGTCGCGATCTCAACAACACGAACGTCGTTATCCGGCTGGGGACTACCGACGACAAGGGCGTACGGCCCTCGGATCATAATTATGTCGTTGCAAATTTTGATCTGAGCGTTGATTCGACACCTGCGCCGACACCAACGCCGACGCCTACTGCGACCCCAACACCGCAACCAACGGCAACACCCACACCAACCCCGACTCCAACGCCAACCCCCACTCCAACGTCGGCTCCGCTGTTACTCAGCGACAGCACGACGAATCGCGCGCTTGCGCTGCATTCGGAGTTTCTGACGCGCGATCCGTTCAAAGTAACGTCGCCGAATAATTTCGGCGACGACAAGCGCACGCGCGTCGCACTGTTTGCGATGAACGTGAATTTATTGCCGGGCGAGACCGAGACAGCGATTATCGCGCGTGCGACAACTCCGAGCGGTGGTGTGTACAGTTTGCCGGTGAAGTACGTGAGGAAAGTGGCTGGTTACGATTGGCTGTGGCACGTCGTGGTGGTATTGCCTCAGGATTTTTCGTTGAGTGGAAACATCACGATAACGATTACTCTACACGGCGCGACCAGCAACGCCGTCACAGTCGCGATCGCCCCACCATGATGAGGCCGCAAGAAATATTGCAAAAATCTTCTTTTCCGATCAAAAGTCGTTAGAATTTTGACACATTCTCTCAGATCGTGATAGTTTGTCGACGGTCGAGCCTGGGGTGGGACACGCACGGGAGAGTAGTTGCGGCTTTAATGCGTTGCACCTCAGTTGAGCCAGACTAGAACAACGTTCCATCCGTTCTGGTCCTTCTAGATCTCGGAGCCAACGGGATCGATAACACCAAAACCTGCCGTTCGACTTTAAGGTCCACATCGGACCAGAGTTGAACTTAACTTGTTGTGCACGGGTCTGCTACTGCGCCTTTTGCACAGGCACAGGAAGCAGATGTGGACCTTTGTGCGCTTGTGTTTTTGGAGGTCGCTATTCGCCCAGAGTCTTATCGCCGAACTTGTTGGTTTCTGTCTTTGGCTGTTTCGAGTTCCCCCCTCTTGCTCGCCGTCAGTCGCGTTCAGTCGCCTTTGCTTCTCAGCTGGCCCATGTCTCTTCCCGGCATCTCCAATGTCTTTCAAGTTAGCTTCAGAAGGGAGAACTTCTAAATTGTTACTGCGACCCTTGCATCTTTTTTCTACCCTGCTCTTTGCATTTATTCTTCTCGGCTTCGTTCATTCGATCTCTGCGCAGGAAGTTGTGTTATACGCAGGCCAGGCGCCGGTACGAGTTGGCAACTGGTCTGTCGTCGGAGATTCAACCGCGGCTGGATCTGTCAGGATGGTCAATGCGGACCAGGGCGCCGCGAAAATCTCCACGGCTGCGGCCGCGCCATCCAGTTATTTCGAGATGTCGTTTAACGCTACTGCGAACATTCCATATCACCTATGGATTCGTGGTAAAGCACAAGGCGACTCGCCATACAACGACTCCGTCTTTGTTCAATTTTCAGGAAGCATGACGAGCTCCGGCTCGGCGGCCTTCCGCATCGGTACCACATCAGCCACTGAAATCAACCTCGAGGATTGTCTTGGTTGTCAGGTTTCAGGCTGGGGCTGGCAGGACAACGGTTGGGGCATTCTCGGCGACAACATCTACTTCCAGACAAGCGGAACACAAACCATCAGAATTCAACCGCGCGAGGATGGCCTTTCGATCGATCAGATCGTCCTCTCGCCTAACCTCTACCTGTCGAGATCGCCGGGCGCGCTGAAGAATGACGGCGTCATCCTTTCGCCATCTGGAGGTTCTTCTGGTCCAGCTCCGACTCCGACTCCGACTCCTACTCCCACGCCAACACCGACACCGCCTTCATCAGCTTCTAACATCGTCATTTGGGCGAACAATGTTTCTTCCATTTTCGGAAACTGGAGAAGAGAGTCGAACAGTACCGCCGCGGGACAGGTCTCGCTGCATAATCCGGATTTAGGGGCGGCAAAAATAACAACCGCGCTCTCGAGTCCTTCGGACTATTTCGAAGTCAGCTTCCCCGCTGTTGCGGGCGTCGGTTACAGGCTGTGGGTCCGCGGCCGTGCCGATGGCGATTCGTGGGCCAACGACTCCGCCTTCATACAGTTCTCGGGCAGCACCAATAGTTCAGGTTCGCCGGTCTATCGCAGCGGCACGACGAGCGCCCTCGAGATGAATCTCGAAGACTGCTCGGGCTGTGGTGTTCAAGCCTGGGGTTGGCAGGACGACGGCTGGGGCGTCGGCATTCTTGGACCACTGGTTTACTTCCAGTCGACGGGAACACAAACCATTCGCGTGCAGACACGTGAGGATGGTTTGGCGATCGATCAAATCGTGCTCTCGCCGGCTCAGTATTTACTTTCGGCGCCAGGTGCTCTGAAGAACGATGGCGTGATTCTCGCGAGCACGCTCGGCGGTTCGGTCGCGCCACCCCCGCCGCCACCGAATCAGCCGCCGACTTTGAGCATTTCCGCTTCGCCGACTTCCGGAGTGAGCCCGCTCTTCGTGAGTTTCACTTCGTCGGCTACCGATCCTGACGGTTTCATCGCGTCGTACTTCTGGAACTTTGGCGATGGCTCATCAGCGACGAGCGCGAATCCAACGCATAGTTACAACGCCGGTTCATACACTGCTTCGTTGACTGTCACTGACAACGCGGGCGCGACGGCGACCAAGAGCGTCACGATTAACGCGAGTTCGCAGGTTTCATCCTCGACAACGATCAAGGTGTTGAGTTGGAACATGCAATTCGGCGAAGGAACGGATGGCGTGACAAACTGGAACCGCATCGCCACCTACATCGCGAACTTCAATCCTGACCTGGTAACGCTCTGTGAGATGCCGCCTGACGACATCAGCACGCTCATGAGTTATCTGAACTCGAAGACGGGCCGGACGTGGTCCAATTACTTCGTACCGAAGGCCCCGGGTATTTCGGAAGGAAACCTGATCCTATCGAAGTACAGCTTCGTCAGCACGAGTTCGAAGTATTTGACCAACGAGCGATCAGTTGCACAGGTGACGGTGAATATCGGCGGCAAGAACATCAACTTCTTCGGCACTCACCTCGAGGCGTACGATTCAACGATTCGCTATTCGCAGGTGACTCAGCTTCAGAGTTTCATGTCGGGCTTTGCGGAGCCCCGGATCGCCGGTGGTGATTACAACGCTGGTCCGGACACGTCTGAAGCCGCTCACATGGCCGAGCAGTATTACGATACCTGGAATTCGGCGATGAATGCGGGAACGGCTGTGGCTTATCCCGATAATCCTGTGCAATGGATGACGCGCACACGACGCGGCCGCATTGATTATCTCTGGCTGTCGAAGAACGCCAACGTCAACATCAAGAGCACTCAGATTCCCGACGTCCGCGATCTGAATAATACGAACGTGGTGATCTTCCTGGGCACTACTGACGATAAAGGGGTCAGACCGTCGGATCACAATCCGATGATCGCGATCCTTGAAATAAAATGAGTTAGCCGCGTAATCCGCGGCTGAACTCTTATGGCTTGGCGGCCCGGAAGTTGTCGAAGATCACCGTTCCCGGGTTTGCACCTTCGATGCGCCACGTGCCGGCCTTCAACTCAAACAGCACCTGATTCAACGGCACGCTGGCGGTGTTCCATGGTTCGGAGTAGAGCACCGTCCATGTGCCGGGCGTTCCTGCATTCGACGGCGCCGCCTCAAACACGACCTGACCGGAGATCTGATCGTGTCGGATTCGCCAGAACGCGTGATTCGTGGCGTTGAACGGAGTCGTCAGCATCGTGCCTTTGCTGCCGCCGATCTTCTTCTGCAGTATCAGATTGCCCGATTCAACGTACATCCGGTAACAGTTATCGACGTTCAGCCCGATCGTAAAGAACGCATCAGCGGCAGTAAGCGGATTCGGCCCCTGCACGAGTTGCACATACGCGTATCCATTTGTGAAGTCGAAAGCCGTCAGCGACCGAATGCCGTTGTAGTGCGATTGATCCGTGTTTTGTTTCATCGGGCCGATGTTCAGCGAGGTTGTTTCGCTGACCGCCACTGACGCATCGGTGAACCCGCTGAACAGATTATTCACGGACCACTTCGACGTGTTTATCGAAGCGTCGTTGAAGTCGTCGGCGAGCAACACCGTCTCACCACCTGCCGGTGGGTTGTAGGTAAACGCGCTCACCTTCGTGCCGCTCTGGCCGTTTGAATTAGTGACGACTACATCGACAACGCCTGCCGCGTGGGCTGGTGTTGTCGCCGTTATCGTCGTGCTGTTGGTCACCACGACGCCCGTCGCGCTCGCGCCGCCGAACGTCACGGTTGCGCCGGCCGCGAACCCGGTGCCGGAGATCGTGACCGACGTTCCACCCGCGGCTGGACCAGACGTCGGATTGACACCAGTCACTGTCGGCGCCGTTCCTCCGCTACTTGTGTAGCTGTAGCCATTCGTGCTCGTTGCACTCTGTCCGCCCGGATTAGTGACTACGACGTTAACTGCGCCACTCGCATGCGCCGGCGCTACGGCTGTGATCGTCGTGCTGCCCACGACATTGACGTTTGTTGCGGACGTGGCGCCAAACTTCACAGTCGCACCAGTAGCGAACCCGGTGCCCGAGATCGTCACGGTGTTTCCACCAGCGGTCGAGCCGGACGCCGGCGAGATGTTGCTGATGATCGGCGCTGTGTTCGGCGTGGTCGTGAAAAACTCCGACATGTCGGGCGCCGTTGCAGCGAAACCGAGAGTTGTCGGTAGTCCAAGTGCTGCCTCAACAGTCCGAAGCAGACTCGGGTGCTGATACAGCGTGTTCCCCTGGAAACCTTGTTTCGCATTCGAGCTGATCACAACTGTGATGATGTGCCCGCCACCATTCGCAGTATCTGTATCAACTGACTCATCGAAAGTGATCACCAGCAGACCGCTTTGCCTGAACGCCGCGCTTGCGATCAGCGGATCGATGTTGGTTTGCAGCCACTGATCGGCAGTCGCGAGCTTGTCGGCATTCGTGCAGCTCGGAATCGATGGCGGACAATCGTGCGAGTTGTTGAACTGGTTCGGAATGATGAACGAGAAGTTCGGCAACTGATTGTTAGCCAGATCGATCGAGAACTGCGAGAAGGGCACGATGTTATTCGCCTGTGCCGGATTATTGAGCACGTCTTGCATGTACGCGAACGGGTTGTGGCGTCTCACATACGGATAAGAATCCCCACCCGTGTAGCCGACTGACGTGATGTCTTCCGCGTACGCGTGCCACGTTTTGCCGGCGGTATTGAGCTGCCGGACGATGTTGTCGACCGTAACCGTGCCCGTGAAATTATCGTCGTTGGTAATGTTCTGACCCGTCGTCATGAAGAAGTAGTTTCCAATCGACGGGTGCGTGTTAGCGAAATAGTTGACCGCTAGTCCGTAGCGACTTGCGAGTTTGTTCAGAAACGGCATACCGCCCTGCGCATTTGCGAAGCTCTGGTTTTCGAACGGCACGATGAACACGTTATTGAACGCGGGCACTGAAGTCTGTGGGGTAGGAGTCGGCGTCGGCGTTGGCGTCGGCGTCGGAGTTGGCGTCGGAGTTGGCGTTGGGGTCGGACTACCGCCACCGCTCGATTTCGGCAGAATCGTAGTGTCGTTCTTCAGCGTTCCTGGCGACGTATTCAAGTAAGTTTGTGACGACAGCACGATCTGATCGATCGAGAGTCCGTCTTCACGAACCTGAATTCGCAGCGTGTGCGTTCCACTCGTCGCGAACCGGAGTAGTGGACCAAACACGCCCACGCCCCAACCGTTGTCTTGCCAGCCCCAACCCTGAAGGCCACATCCCGAGCAGTCTTCGAGATTCATCTCAGCGGCGCTGGTGGTGCCGATGCGATAAACAGCCGCACCACTACCGTCGACACTGTCAGAAAACTGGATGAACACCGAGTCGTTGCCCCAGAAGTCAGCCTGCGCCTTGCCTCGGATCCACAAGCGATAATTCGTTGCCGCTTGTGCGTTGAAAGTCATTTCGAAATAGTTGGTTGGATTTGCAAGCGCAGTGCTTATTTTCGGCGCGCCTGCGTCGGGATTCGCAATGCGACTACCTCCCGCCGCGGTTGCATCCGCCACGACCGACCACGCTCCGGATTTGACAGGCGCTTCCGCTGCCCAGAGCACGATGTCGCTCGACGACGGTGGCGGCGGTGCGGGCGTAGTGGTGCCGACCGGATCGCTATACGGCGAGAACCCGCCGGTGTTAGTTGCACGGAGGCGATAGTAGTAACTCTGCTGTGGCGTCAGTCCGGTATTGCTAAAGCTCGTCGCGTTCGAAGGCAGACTCGCGATTTCAGTAAAGGGACCGCCTGCCGCCGGAGCTCTTTCGACGCGGTAGCCAGTCGCTCCCGACACAACGTTCCACGTCACATTGATCTGCGTTGGCGAAACGGCTGTGACACTTACTCCTGTAGGTGCCGGAGGTGGAGGCTCAGTGCCTGCGGTTGTAAAACTCCAAACGGGACCGATCGCGGTCACGTTCGCCATCGTCTTGCTGACGATTTTCCAGTAGTAGGTCGTGCCTCCCTGAAGCGGAGCCGGAATCGTGTAGACCTCCGGATTGCCATCGTCTACGGAGCCCGAATCCAACACCGGTTGGCCTGGCAGCGCGCCGCTCTGAGCCGTGCTGACGTCCGCCATGTACAACGGTGGATTCGGGGTCGTGCCGAAGTAGATGTCGTACTTGTGAGCCCAGGGACCACCTTCCCATTGCAGTTTGATGGTGGTCGGCTGGGCTATCGCGTTGTTTGCTGGGGCAGAATAGCTGGGTGCGTCTGGCGGCAGCGGCACGAAAGGCTGATTCTCAGTCGTCGAATTCCACTTGCGCTCAAACTGGTTCACAAACCAGGTGAAAAACCAACTCTTGGTCGTGAAGTAATTATTTTCCTGTTGGGAGTTTGACGAGGGACCGGTCCAGTTCGAGGAACCGAAGATCGTCAGACCCTGGCCGTACAGAAGCACAGACTTCTGGTGATTGAGGCCGAGGTGCTTGCGCATCTCGATTTGCACTCCGGCCATGTACATGCGGTCGATGTTCCACGAGTCCCACTGCCGTGCCGTATTGCGATACTCATCAGGTTCATGAATCAGGCGCGTCGGAATACCGCGCTTCACCGCGTTAATCATGACGTCGCTGAAGCCCTGATTCGTGATGCGATACATGATCACATCGATCTTCTGTGTTTCGGCGTTGATGCGTTGCTGCGTGCGCAGCAGGAAATCCTGCGACGAATCCTTCGACGGTGGAAAGTTCAGTTCGGGATCAATCGGAAACGTCGGGTATTTCCGCGCCAACTGTGCATTGGTGATGTTGGCGAAGTTTCCGTAATCGACCGTGTTCGTCCAAAGGTCGTCAATCTTCGTCTTGAAACTATTAATTACCGACGAGTCGTCAGTGAAATAGATGGCTTCGTCGATGTAGTTAACGTTGGGCGAGTCAGGGACGAAGAAGTTTCCGGAATAATTAGCGCCGCTGAATTCGAGCTTGTTCTGCCCGACGAAGAGCATAAACTTCATGTGCAGAATGCCGTCGGTCAGCTTGTAGCGCATGGGAATGCCGGCGTTCTTCAGCATGTTAAGCACGTCTTCGTTGCCGGCGTATGTTGGGTTCGCTCGCGGATCGACGAACACGCGCACGGGCACACCCGCCTGAAAGCGGTTGATAAGCTTGGTGGCGTACGACGAGTCCTGCATAAACCAGAAGGCGACGTCGATGCCTTGCGTTTCGTTGTCGATGAGTTGCCAAAGCGGTTGGCGGCAGTCCTCGAAAGCGGTATCACATAACCGCTCCTGAGCATTAGCTGTGGCAACAGATAAAAAGATAGCGAAGAGAGCCAGTGAGATTAAGCGCCTGGGAGTTAACATAAGTCCTACTTGTTCTAAACTAGAAAACCTTAGTACCCGCAGCAGGTCAAAAAAGGTGACGAGCAAGAAGAGGTACGGACTGGGAGGGCTCCACCCCGACCACTGTGGTTCAACTTGAGAACGCGCAATGCAACCTCTATTTGGTCCAGCGGATGAAAGGGGAGACGCTGGAGCTCGACCGACCTACTTACCATGCTGGAGCACAGCAAGAATCACACCGCGCGCGGTTGCTGGGTTTGCCGACGAAAGTTAAGGGAAAGGATGAAGAACCTGTCTTGTATTCGGACGAGCGTCTAAATTTTGGAATGGAAAAGTACATAGGCCTTTAACCATAAAGGCGTTCGTGTCGTGCGTACCGTAACGCTCAAATGAAATGTGGTAGAGTTTGCGTCTAGATCCTGGTTATGAAGTTTTCCGTTGTTATCGCTACCTACAATCGCGCTGAGGAGCTGGAAAAGACCCTCGACTCGATGAGCAAACTCCAGGTCGCGGATCCATGGGAAGTGTTCATCGTCGATAACAACTCCCCCGATAACACGAAAGAAATTGTTCTCAAAGCAGCGGAAAATTTCCCAGTCCCGCTTCATTACCTCTTCGAACGCGAACAAGGCCGCTCCGCCGCGCTGAACACCGGCATACGCGGTGCTCAGGGCGAAATCATCGTCACGACTGACGACGACGTTCGCGTCGAACCCGACTGGCTCACCAACGCTGAGCGCGCCCTAAACACGCTGGATTGCGACTACATCGGCGGCAAGGCGTTGCCAATCTGGTCGGGAAAACGTCCGAACTGGATCCCCGAAACGAGGAGCATTCACTGGGCTGTCATCGCCCTGCTCGACTACGGTCCGAAACCGCTGCCGCTCGGCGATTACGTCGCGATCGGCGTCAACATGGCTTTTCGACGCGAAGCCTTCGAACGCGCCGGTCTCTGGGACAACGCGTATGGCCGGAAAGCCGGAACGCTCCTCGGACAGGAAGTGCGCGAGTGGTGCCAACGCGCCCGGGCGGCGAATTTGAAAGGTTTCTATGCACCCGAACTCATCGTTCACCACGTCATCCCAACCGACCGGCTAAACAAGAAGTATTTCCGCAGGTGGTACTACTGGCACGGCATCAGTCGCGCGATCCTTTACAAGACCAAAGGCCTCGACATGGAGTCGCCGGAAAGCACGGAACTGGATTTTTCCAAAGTGCCGCACATCGCGGGTATTCCGCGGTACATGTTTCGCACGTATTTGCAGTCGTTCTTGAACATGATCTCCGCGACTGTGCGCGGCGATGAGGTTGCGGCGTTCGAGAATGAGCTCGGTCTTTGGTTCTTTGCGGGTGTAGTGAAAGAAAGATGGAAGGACCGGCGACAGCCGATACCGCGCCGGAGTTTGGTTACTCAGGACAACTAGATGAAAGCGATCATACTTGCGGCGGGCAAAGGGACGCGCCTGAACGGTCACGATCTGAAGCCGAAATGCCTTTTCGAAGTTGGCGGTCAAACACTGCTCGCGCGTCAGGTGGAAGCCCTGCGTGAGGCTGGAATCAACGACATCGTGATCGTGCTCGGGTTTGAAGCGGAACGAATCCGAGACTTGTACGAACACACCGCGTCGTTCGTTATCAACTCGCGTTTTGAAGACACGAGTAGTTTGTATTCGTTGTGGCTCGCGCGCGAACATCTGCGCGATGGTTTTGTTGTGCTCAACTGCGATGTGCTGTTTCATCCGCAACTGCTGACGCGACTCTTGTCGTCGCCGTTTGAAGATGCGCTGCTGATCGATCTGGTCGACAAGAACAACAATCATCTCGGCGACGAGGAGATGAAGATCAAACTCAAGGACGGTCTGGTCGCAGACATAAGCAAGGACATGGATCCTGCTGAAGCCGATGGTGAGAACGTCGGCATCGTGAAATTCAGTGCGGAAGGCGCGTCCAGGCTGGTCGAAGAAATGGACGTGTTGATTGCCAGCGGTCGCTTGCGCGAATGGGCGCCGCGCGCGTTCTTGGCGTTTGCGCGGCGATTTCCGTTGCACGCCATCAGCACCGCCGAATATCCATGGATCGAGATCGATTTCCCGGAAGACTACCGGCGCGCGAAAGAAGAAGTGTTTCCGCAGATCGATGCCATGGCTGACTCGCCCGTATGAAGGCGCGTAACTACATCGAGTGGTTGCGCGGTCTGGACAAGCGTTGGCAGCGAAATCGCGATGGTGAGCGACGGCAAATCCTCGTCGACAGCCGGACTGCGATGAACTATGCGACAGTCGCGCCGATCGTCGAGCGCATGCAGAAAGATCCGCGCGTCAATATGTTCTTCACCGCGAGCGAGAGCCCGCACCTGCTCGCTAAAATCTACGTCGATGCGCGTCCGCCACATCAGCTCATAAAGCCAAAGCCCGCGGCGCTGATGCATTTCGACGCGTATTTGACGGCTGATTTTCTGTGGGCGAGATTGCCGCGCGGGACGCGCCGGGTGCAGACGTTTCATGGCGTAGCGGGGAAGTATCGAACGGTCTATGATTCACCTGCGGATTCGATGCGCGGCTGGGATCGGCTGTTCTTTATCAACAAGCGACGGCTGCAGAATTTTATCGACACGGGCGCGGTAGATGCGGACAGTCCGGCGATTCGTTTGATCGGAATGCCGCGTTTGGATTGTCTCGTTGATGGTTCGCTTAATCGCAACGAGATCTTGAAGTCGATTGGCATCGATCCGTCGCGACAGACTGTGCTGTACGCGCCGACGTGGTCCAGATACTCGTCTGTTGCGACGATGGGCGAAGACATCGTCAAGCGACTCGGCGCGGCGGGTTATGCAGTGATCGTGAAGCTGCACGATCGTTCCCGACAGGCTGACGACTATCATTCGGGCGGTGTTGATTGGGGCGAACGACTGGAGCCGCTGTTGAAGGCGAACGGAGGAGTGCTGGCGGCGGGTAGTAATTCTTCTACGTACCTGGCTGCGGCGGATGTTTTGATCACGGACCACAGCTCTGTTGGGTTTGAATATTTGTTGCTCGACCGGCCGTTGATCCGGATCCACGTGCCCGAGTTGTTGGAGAAGACGGATATCGAGCCAGTGTATGTAGACTTGATGACTGAAGCCGCGACGAGCGTCACGAATATCGACGAATTGATCGCCGCCGTCGACGAAAGCTTCGCCGATCCGAAAGCCAAATCATCGTCGCGAACATACGTCGCGGGTGAAATGTTCTACAATCCCGGCACCGCTACCACCCGAGCTGTCGCCGAGATGTATGATGTGATTGAGCTGAGCATTCCACAGGATTCATAAGAATTCTCGGGATTTACAAGGTGAATCCTGAAAAATCTTGTGAATCCTGTCTATTACTCCCACGGAGAGCAAGAGGTGAGTTCCTTCACAACCAAAATAAAAAAACTCAAGGGCTTGAGCGTGGATGAGATCGGCGTGCGCATGGCGCAGCAGGTCGCCATCCTTTCCGAACGAGGCGGGTGGTCCAAACTCACCAACCTGCCGAACGATGAACAACTACTCAAGCTCATGACTGCCGCGTGGCAGTCGACTGATGCCCTCGCCAAACACGTGCGCACGCGAGTCGAGCCGCATTTCTTCGCCTCGTTTGACTCAAAGGCCGAAACGTTGGCTGCGCTCCGCTCACGCTGGCCCAATGCGGAACAGGAAATCATCAGCAGCGCTGATCGTATTTCCGAAGGCACGTTCGCCTTTCTCGGCTTGCCTGAACTGAAACTCGGATCGTCGATCGATTGGCACCTTGAACCGAGATCGGGCAAGCGCACACCGCTGCGTCACTGGAGCACACTCGACTACCTCGACGTGCAACTTGCCGGCGACAAAAAGATCACCTGGGAGCTTAATCGTCACCAGTACTTCGTCACGCTCGGGCGCGCCTACTGGTTAAGCGGCGACGAACGATACGCAGAAGTCTTCGTGTCGCACCTCACCTCGTGGATGGACCACAACCCGCCTAAGCTTGGCATCAACTGGGCCAGCAGCCTCGAAATCGCGTTTCGCTCGATGTCGTGGCTTTGGGCTCTGCACTTCTTCAAGGATTCGCCGTCGCTGACTGATGCTCTCGTCATACGGATGCTGAAGTTTGTTTACCTGAACGCTCTGCACCTCACGACGTTTCTCTCGACGTATTTCAGTCCGAACACGCATATCACCGGCGAAGCGCTCGGGCTTTTCTACATCGGGCTGCTGCTGCCGGAATTCGCCAGCGCCGCCCACTGGCGACGCATGGGCCTCGAGATCCTCGTCGATGAGTTGCTGCGACAGGTTCAGCCTGACGGCGTCTACTTCGAGCAAACGAGTTATTACCAGCGCTACACGACGGATTTTTATATCCATCTCGCGGTACTGCTCCAGCTCAACGGTATGACGCTGCCGCCCGAGTTAAAACCGAAACTCGAGTTGCTGCTGAATTTTTTGATGTACATCACGCGTCCTGACGGCACGACCCCATTCGTTGGAGACGATGATGGCGGGCGTCTGGTAATGCTCGACAACCGTCCTCCTAACGACTTTCGTGCAGTGTTATCAACCGGCGCCGTGCTCCTCAATCGTCCGGATTACAAGTTCGTTGCCGGCAGCGTAGCCGAGGAGACGCTCTGGCTGCTTGGTGTCGACGGCTTGAATCGCTTCGATCAACTCGAGGCCAAAGAGCCGCAGCAGGAATCGATCAAGTTTTCGACCGGCGGTTACTACGTGATGCGTGACGGCTGGTCACGCAATTCAAACTACCTGCTTTTCGACTGCGGCCCGCACGGCATGGCGAACTGCGGCCATGCACACGCCGACGCACTCGCGTTCAATATGGCCGCGAACGGCCGGACATTGCTCGTCGACCCAGGCACGTTCACTTACACGGGCGCCAAAGAAGCACGCGACTGGTTTCGAAGCTCAGTTGCGCACAACACACTCACTGTCGACCGCCAGTCGTCTTCGATTCCCGGCGACACTTTTACATGGAAGACGATCACAACCTGCGAAGGGCTGCGCTGGATCGATCACAAGCGGTTCGCCTTTGTTTCAGGTCTGCATCGCGGCTTCGAACGTTTGTCGCGACCCGGCATTCATACCCGCAGCATCCTGTTTCTGAAACACGATTACTGGATAATTCGAGACCGAATCGAGCTAACGGGAAAACACCAGATCGATCTCTGGTTTCATTTCGCAGCGGGCATGTCACCATTGTTGCGTGAGGATGCATCGGGCCAGTGGGTGCATGAAAATGGTGCGGCGGGCGGCTTGAAGATCGCTTCTTTCGCGCCCGGAGGACGTTGGGCAAAGGAAGAGGGCTGGGTTTCGCACTGTTATGGAGAGAGAGTGGCTGCCCCGGTGTGCGTGTTTTCCGCCGCGGCGGAGGGCACACTTGAGATCGTCACGTTTATGCTGCCGAGCGGCGCGGAAAGCAGGGTGCAGGAAATCGAAGTCGCGGGAGGGCGTGGATTCGAGGTTCATTCGGAACAATCCCGTGACCTTCTGATCGTAAAAGACACGGAGTACACTTGGTCGAGAAGTGAGGCGAGCGGCGGAGTCCGGAAGGAAAAAATCTCGTTGTCCCCAGATTGCGCAGAGTACACAGAATCTATTTAGTCGTCGTGTGCGATCTGCGTAATCTGAGGACAAAATAAATTATGTGCGGAATAAATGGAATCGCGTTTTCCAGCCGGTCGCATCGCCGTGTTGACGCGACTGCGCTGAAGGCGATGCGCGACGTGATCGCGCATCGTGGTCCAGACGGCGAGGGAATCTACATCGACGAGAACGTGGGCCTGGGCCATCGCCGCCTGAGCATCGTCGACGTCGCTTCCGGTCATCAGCCGATGACCAACGAAGACGGCTCGCTCTACATCACCTACAACGGCGAAATCTACAACCACTGCGACTATCGAGCAGATTTAGAAGCGCGCGGTCACGTCTACCGCACTCATTGCGACACCGAAACCATCCTGCATCTTTACGAAGAGTTCGGCGAGGGCTGCGTCGAACACCTGCGCGGTATGTTTGCCTTCGCGATCTGGGACCGCAACAAGCGCGAGCTCTTCATCGCGCGCGATCGTCTCGGTATCAAACCGCTTTACTACGTCCATACCGGCGACGGGTCGCTTTACTTTGCTTCCGAGATCAAGGCACTCCTCGAAGCGCGCGCCGTGAAGCCGGAATTAAACTTTGCCGCTTTCTCCGACTACCTCGCTAATCACGCAACCTCCGGTGAAGAAACTTTGTTCGCCGGTGTGAAACGCCTGATGCCTGGTCACACGCTTACGTGGCGCGACGGCGAGATCAAGATCAAGAAATACTGGGACGTCAGTTTCGCGAAAGTCGCACCGAACGGCCACAGCGATAAAGAGTACATCGCGGAATGGAGCGACCTCTT
>DATNDM010000476.1:0-4079 GCA_035553235.1 Pyrinomonadaceae bacterium
CTCTCCATTTCAAAATCATCATCAGGCGCGACTACGAGAATGTTGTCGGGCTTGAGATCGCGATGGACCACACCCTGCCGATGCGCTGAACCAACACCCGCGCAGATGCCACGCATCAAGCGCACGCCACGCTCGACCGAAAAGCGATTCTCACTACGCAACAACTCGCGCAGCGGTGTTCCTCGGATAAACTCCATCACGATGTAAGCCGGAGCGTGCACGTCGTCCGTCTCACCGAAATCGTGAATCGTGATGACGTTTGGATGGCGCAACATCGCCGCCGCACGAGCTTCTCGACGAAAGCGTTCCAGCGCGGCATCGTCTTTGACGAATTTGCCTGTCAGGATCTTCACGGCCACCTCGTCGCCGATATGTACGCGGCGCGCGCGATAGACCACGCTCATGCCGCCCTGGCCGAGCTTGGCTTCGAGTTGATACTTGCCGTCGATCTTGTGTCCGATGAGTGGATCCGGATTGACGAGTTGAATCGTGGGAAGGGAACCAACGAAGTTGTTCTCGTAATACGGGTGCGCGCCCGCGCCCGGCAGTGTTAACGGCGAACCACAGTCAGCACAAAACATCGCGTCCTTATTCAGGAACAACTCACACGTGGCGCAAAACGGGCTCGTCGATCTTAGTTCCGCGAGCAGCGGGTCCAGTTCGTCTTCGATTGCGTCGACGCCATTTGGTCCGGTTGCTGAGGCGCGGAGCTCTCCGTTCGGATCGAACAGGAAGTAAGCGGGCAGGTTTTCGTAGCCGCGACTGATTCTGTGATCGTTATCGAGTGCGCACGGCTCCGTGAGGTTGAGCCGCGCGATTGCATTACGCACCACGCGCGGATCCTTTTCAGCGTCGGACTGCGGGACGTGTACGGCGACGACGCGCAACCCCTCGCGCTTGCGCTGATCGCGTAACTGGGCCACCTGCGCGAGGTTGGTCTTCGAAGTGTCCGAGCTGACCGACCAGAAATGAACGAGCGTCAGGTGACCCCTGGTTTGGCGCGCAGTGATCCTGCGGTTGAGCCACTCGCTGGCCGAATCGAAAGACGGCGACTGTAATTCAGCCTTCATTTATCCGCGTTCATCCGCGTAATTCGCGGCTACTTTTCTTACTCGTCCTCGGAAGTGGTCGGGTCGATAATGGTCTTCACCTGCGAAACATGATTTGCCGGGAATCCGCCGCGGCGCGCGTGTTCGTGAATCATCTCTTCATTCGGCGCGACGTAAATACAGTAAAGCTTGTTGTCCGTGACGTAACTTTGGACCCATTGAATCTGTGGTCCCATTTCATTCAACACGCTACACGATCGCTGCGACATCGTTTTCAGCTCCGTGGGCGTCAGTTTACTCGCCCCGGGCACTACTCGCTCAATAACATACTTTGGCATTGATGTTCTCCAGTTTAGGAAATTTTATTGCAGTTCAGTTAACAACTTCTGAAACTCTTCGTCATCACGTATCGGGTCAAAGGCGCTGTCCGTTCTGGCCCAGTGGCCCACGGTCCTGAATCCACTATCAAACGCGCGACGAAGCAGTATCAAAGATAAATTCTTTTCGCCCATCAGTGCGTACGCACAGGAGCAGTTGTACACGGCGAGCCCATCGTTCGGCTCCAACTCGAGCACGCGCTTCAGCGTCGCCGTCGCTTCCTCGCGACTGCCAAAACGCGCATATGCTTCCGCGAGACGGCTCATCACGATGATGTCGTCAAGACTCGCTTCGAGCTTCCGCGATGTGATCTCGATGACTTTTATTTCGGCTTTGTCGGCCGCGGCGTTGTTTCCAAGCTTGCGATACGCACCCGCGAGAAATATCCACGCGTCTTCGTCATAAGGCTTGAGTTCCGCTGCGCGACGATAATGTTTCCGTGCGCTTTCCAAATCACTCGATAGTTCCGCCATCATGCCGAGCCGGAGATGACCGGGATAGTATTCACCATTCTCTTTCAGCAGCTCCTCGATCGCACGCTTCGACTCAGGAAACCTGCGCTGATTGAAATAGACGTTCGCGATGCCAAACTTGGCGTCGACTGATGCAGGCTCGAGCTCGAGTGCCTTCCGATTCATCTCGATTGCCTTGCTCAGCCAGCTGGAAGCGCCGTCATACCACTCGTACATCGTCGAGTAAGCTTCCGCGAGTCCGGCGTAAGCAGATGCAAACTCCGGATCGATCGCGATGGCATCCTCAAACATTTTGATTGCGCTCTCGGTGTTTCGCTTGCCTTTGATGTAGAGAAGCTCGCGGCCGCGCATGTAGAAATCGTAGGCGCGCAGGTCGTCGGTCGGCTTGTGTGTCAGCAGCTCTCGTTCGGATTCAGTCAGCGAAACTTTCAGTGCGTCGACGATCTTCTGTGAGACTTCGTTTTGCAGATCGAAGATGTCTTCGACCATGCGATCGAAACGCTCGGCCCAAAGATGATAGCCATCGCGGACGCTGATGAGCTGTGCGGTGATGCGGATCCGGTTGCCGGCTTTACGCACGCTGCCTTCGAGGATGTAATTCACGCGCAGCGCGTCGCCGACCTGGCGTGTGTTGACTTCCTTGTTGCGAAACGGCAGTACGTCGGTACGGGAGACGACTTTCAGTTCTTTGATCTTCGAAAGGTCCGTGATGATGTCTTCGGTCATGCCGGCGCAGAAGTAGTCGCTCTCTTTTTCCGAGTTCATGTTCTCGAAGTAGAGAACAGCGATCGACTTTTCCGGCACCGCGTCGGTGGAAAACGATGCTCCCGAGGATCTCGAGGTCGTACTGACTCTGATTGCCTGTGTCTCGATCTGGCGTTTCAGATCTTTGAGATCGAGCATGAAGTCTTTCGCGGTCTGGTAACGTTCGTCGCGCTCTTTGCGCATGGCGCGCATCACAACGCGATCCAGATCGCGCGGTCCTTCGGCCAAATGCGACAGCAGCGAATCGGGCTCCCGGTGCAGGATGCCTGACATAACGTCGATCGTAGTTGGACCAGCAAACGGTTGCCGCCCGGAAATCATTTCGTAAAGGACGCAGCCGAGGCTCCAGACGTCCGTACGCGCGTCGAGTTCCATGCCTCTGGCTTGTTCAGGCGACATGTAATGCGCCGTGCCGAGGACCATACCGTAGGCGGTATTGATCATGTTCTGCGTCGGCGCGAGCGAGTCAGTCTCGAGTTGACGTTCACGACTGAGTTTTGCGAGACCAAAATCGAGGACTTTAACGATGCCGTCGTGACGCAGCATGATGTTGTCGGGCTTGATGTCACGATGAATGATGCCGACGTCATGCGTCGATGAGAGCGCACCGGCAACTTGAATCCCGACCTCGAGGGCTTCGGTTGCGGTAAGCGGACCTTTCTTGATGCGTGCGCGCAGCGTTTCGCCGTCGATGAACTCGGTGGCGATGAAATGTCTTGCATCGATCTGGTCGATCTCGTAGATGGTAAGAATGTTTGGATGATTGAGCGCTGAAACCGCTTTGGCCTCCTGGATAAATCTGCGCACGCGCTCGTCTGACTGCTCGTCGACTACGTCGGACGGGAGTATTTTCAGTGCGACTTTGCGATCGAGTTTGGTGTCGTTGGCGAGATAGACCTCACCCATGCCGCCCGCACCTAGTTGCGAGCAAATTTCGTAGCGACCAATCCTTTTGCGCGCGGGGAACGACAACGCTGAATCCGGGGGAGGTTCTCTGGGCATTAACGAAACGACGGTTATTGTAATTACTTACTACGGTGACCACAAATTCCCCTCGTTCTCTAACGCGTGATTTACTGCGCAAAAGTGCCTCATCCACAGATTACGCAGATTCTCTTCTGTGTAATCTGCGTAATCTGCGTCATCTGCGGATAAGAAATGAAGGGGTGGCCACGAACGGACCACCCCTACAATTATTTCGTCAACGATCAAGACTAGGTCTTGCTGCTTGATCTGCCACCACCGGCGGCGGCTGAGCTGGTGGTGGTGCCGGGCGTGCCGGAGATTCCGCCGGTTCCGGTCGACGTGCCGGTATCTGTGCTCGAACCCGCGGTTCCAGTGCCCATGGTGGCGCCGGTGCTGGTTCCACTCGCCGAGTAATTGCCGTAACCGCTTTGCTGCTTCACGCGTAGAC
>DATNDM010000477.1:0-5865 GCA_035553235.1 Pyrinomonadaceae bacterium
ATATATGTTGACGCTAATTCAAGATGACGGCGGCCTGTTGCCCATGGACCGGAAACCTCAACCAATTCCGTAGCCTCATTCAGTCGATCCAGGGCATCCACCAACCGACCAGCGTGCCGTTCCAAACTGGCTAACCTTATCAATGCGAGGCTTCGAAGTTCCGCATCGTCTGTGTTAAGGCCAGAAAGCACTTTCACTAGGATTGAGCGTCCGGCATCAAACAAGCCTTGTCGATAATAGCAAAGAGCAAGTTCGATTCGGCCTTCCGCTGCACGCCTTTTCAATCCCAATTGATCAAACAGAGTTATTGACCCTATCAGAAGCTCTTCACCATGTCTTTGTCCTCGCGGAATTTGCTGTGTGCTGCCCACAAACCCCGCGAGTTCACCAGTCGTAAATAACAGATCTGCAGCCGATCTTTGATTCAGTCCATCGAGTTTAGGCCAATTGCCAAACAACCACCACGGAGTCAGAATTTTACAGGCAGCATCGTAATTTCCTGCATCTATTTGTTCACGACTGACAGTGCAATAAACTTGTATTTGCTCACTAGAGGTTAAGCCGAGTGAGGCAATCTGTGGAACAACCGCTTTCTTTGACGGGTAGGGTTCAATCGTGAAGCTTAAGTGATGGCTGTTCTTACATGCATTTTCGTCGTACAGTTTTTGGCTCGTCTTGTATGCGGCGTACCATTGGGGGGCGGTGGGGTAGTTGGTTTGGAGTTCGTTGGCACGGCGGAGTTCGCGCTCGGCGCCTTTCCAGTCCCATTCGAATCGTAGCTTCACCCGCGGATCTGATTCGCCCGTGCGGGGTTCCGGTTGATAGGTCGAGTCGGCCTCCGTCACGGGCCGATCGTCTTCAGGCGGTAAATAATTCGTTGCTAATCTCAAATAACAATCAATAATCCCCGCATACGCCAACGCGTAATTCACATCAAGCTCGATCGCATTTCGAAAGTGCCCAATGGCCCGCTCGATGCCACTGCGCGTATACCTGCTCCAGTGATGACGCCCTTCGAGATACGATTGATACGCTTCAGCATTCTCCGTGTACCGAGCGGTGATTTGCTTCTCTTCATCGCCGCTTAACTGGAGCTTCAGAGTCGTCGCAATCTGTCGCGTGATAACGTCCTGAACCTCGAGCAGGTCTTTTTCCTCTGAATCGAAACTCTGACCCCACAACAGCCACCCGGTGGACGAGTCCACCAGTTCCACATCGATCAGACTATGACCGGCTCGACTATTAATCTTTCCAACGAGCACGATGTGCGCGCCTAAATCTCGGCCCGCTTGTTGCGGATCCACCTGCTTACTTTTGTAACGCAGGACCGCACTACGCGACATGACACGCAGCTTCGAAATTCGCGACAGGTTGGTGATGATATTGTCGGAAATCCCTTGCACCAGGTATTCCAACTCCGGATCACTCATCACGTTGATAAAAGGAAGCACTGCAACAACCGGTGGTTCGTTAACATTCGCGCCGGCCTCTTGCGCCAGGTGAACACCCGAATGCCCATTGCCGCCGTGATTATCATTAGTCTCACTAACTCTGACCGTCCCCAGAAAACGATAACCACGCCGCGTAACCGTCTCGATATAACGTGGCACCGCACGCTCATCTCCCAGCGCTCTACGTAAAGTGAACACGTGCTGCGCCAGATTCGCCTCCTCGACAAACGTGTTGGGCCACACCTCTCGCAACAGCTCCTCCTTCTCGACCACGTGACCCGCGTTTGCGAGCAGCAGTATGAGAATCTCGGTGGCTTTTCGACTGAGCGTGACCGTCTCACCCGCACGCTTCAATTCACGTTTACTTAAATCGAATCGGTATGGTCCAAATTCGTAGTTGAGGTTGTTGTTATGAGGCATACGTTTTTCAGACAGAGTTCAGAGGCTCCCACGTAATTACCCTGTTTGAGTTGGTCCAGCTACATCATAAAGGTTGTAAGGCAAAACTTCCTTAAGAAATCATTAATAACTAATTGAGATTGTTTAAGGATTTCCGTTTTGCGGATGAGTATATTGCGCCCGTCGTTAAATGCTGGTTCCAACGGGCTGCCAAATTTTATGAGCAAGTCTGACGGATGGCAAGATACCGAGAGGATCTCGCGTGGGCGTTTGATTCGGGCCAGTTGAGAGAGGGGGCAAAATCAACTGGTGGGATAGGTGGGTGTCCTTCACCGAATCTGGGTACCTCACCCCAACGACGTAGCTGATCCTTGTGCCTCATGGCCGCTTCGCCCAGCAAGGCTGGCCCTGAGGCACAAGGCAGCGGAGTAATCGCAACGCCGCCGCTCAAAATTCAAACCTGGAGCTTTTGTTGAGATGTTCTTCCACTGTTATTCTTCCTCATTCAATATGGCGCAAAACGATTCCACACTTAAGGAGCGCGTTCGCGCTTTCTGGCAAGAGAATCCTTGCGGGACCAAGTTTGCCGATGCGTCGCCAGGCTCGCGCCGGTTTTATGAACTGGTAGAAGACCATCGTTATAAAAAGGAATGGCATATTCCGACCGCCGCAGCTTTTGCCAGCTCGAAAAACCTCAACGTGCTCGAGGTCGGTTGCGGACTCGGTACTGACGGCGCTCAGTTTGCCAAAGCGGGAGCGAAATACACAGGCATCGATCTTACCGATGCAGCCGTAGACTTGGCTAAACGACGCTTCGAATTGTTCAATCTGCCTGGCACTTTCCGTGTTGCCGATGCGGAACGTCTGCTTTTCGCCAACAACTCATTCGACATCGTCTACTCTCACGGGGTTCTACACCACACGCCTGACACCGCCGCAGCGGTGCGCGAGATCCATCGCGTCTTGCGTCCCGGCGGTCAGGCTGTGGTCATGCTCTATCACCGCGATTCCTATAACTACCGCGTGAATATCTCGATGCTACGTCGTGCAGGTGTAAACCTTTTGAAATGGAACGCCGGCATCAAGCTCGTACACTTACTGACCGGCGAAGCAGAGGAAAGACTGCGCGAACACGCGCGACTATTAAAAATTCAATCCGACTACTCAAACTCTGAGGAGTTCCTGAACCAGAACACTGACGGCGCCGGAAACCCGTTGGCACGTGTCTATTCGCGAGCCGAAGCGCGCGAACTTTTCAGAGACTTCTCCCGCGTCGAACTGCGCACGTACTTCCTGAACAAGCGCTGGCTCCCGTTGCTCGGTCCAATACTGCCACGTCCAATCGAGTCGCGACTCGCCTCGCGCTGGGGCTGGCATTTATGGATTTATGCTACAAAGTAAGGATGAAAAACTTTCTCGTCACGGGCGGCGCCGGCTTTATCGGGTCTCATCTCGTTGATCGCCTGCTTGCAACCGACATTACGCGCGTCACCGTCGTCGACGATTTTAACGATTTCTACAATCCTGCGCTCAAACATGAAAACATTACCGAGCACCTCAAAGATCCACGTTACAGCATTCACGAAATAGACATTCGCGATCGAGCCGCACTCGAACGAGTCTTTAACCAAACTAACTTCGATTGCATAGTTCACCTGGCTGCTCGTGCAGGCGTACGGCCATCTCTCGCGGAGCCCCAGCTCTATACAGAAACAAATATTAACGGCACGCTAAACCTGCTCGAGTTCGCGCGCCATCGCAACGTGAAACAATTTGTCTTCGGCTCGTCATCGTCGGTCTACGGCATCAACGCCCACGTGCCGTTCAGCGAGAACGATCCGATTCGCCAACCGATTTCACCATATGCGGCAACCAAAGCGGCCGGCGAACTTCTTTGTCACACCTACTCACATCTCTACGGTCTGCGCTGCGTGTGCCTGCGCTTTTTCACGGTCTATGGACCACGACAACGCCCCGACCTTGCCATTCATAAATTCGCGAAGCTGATCACACAGCGCAAACCGATACCCGTCTTCGGTGACGGCAGCACGCGGCGCGATTACACCTACATCGACGACATCATTGACGGCGTGATAGCAGCCATTCACTACGACCACAGCAACTACGACATTTTCAATCTCGGGGAGTCGCGAACCGTCGAGCTCAACGAACTGATCGCACTGCTCGAGAAAGAACTCGATATGCCCGCGGTCATTCAGCGCCAGCCGCCACAACCAGGCGATGTTCCACAAACCTTTGCCGACATTTCCAAGGCGCGCGCCTTGCTCAACTACGATCCAAAAACTCAGATCGAAGAGGGCCTGCGCCGCTTTGTCGACTGGTTCAGGATGAGAGCTTTGTGAAACTGTTCTACAATGTCGTCCGGCGCGGACGCCCGAAACCGTCCAACTAACCATTCATGAAGATTCTCGACGCACAGGAACAACTAAGAGAACACCGGGCAAATCTGCACACTGACCAGCCTGACATTTCCGTTTTTCTGCCGGTTTTCAACGAAGAACCCAATCTTTTGCCGCTGCACGCTAAGCTCGACGAGGCGCTCAAAGCACTCGGCCGCTCGGCGGAAATCGTTTATGTCGACGATGGTTCGAGCGACGGCAGCCTCAGAATCCTCCGCGAAATCGCCCAACTCGATCCGCGCGTACGCGTCGTCGCGCTACGTCGAAACTACGGTCAAACCGCAGCGATGGCCGCCGGTATTGACGCCGCTCGCGGAAAGGTGCTGATCCCGATGGATGCCGATCTCCAAAACGATCCCGCGGACATCGCACGTTTGCTGGACAAGCTCGACGAGGGATACGACGTCGTTTCAGGTTGGCGCAAAAATCGGAAAGACAAAATGATCACGCGCAAGATACCGTCGATGCTCGCGAATCGTTTGATCTCGTGGATCGGTGGCGTCCCGCTGCACGACTACGGTTGTTCGTTGAAGGCTTACCGGCGCGAATCGCTCGAGGACGTTCGTTTGTACGGCGAGATGCACCGCTTCATTCCGATTTATGCGGCCTGGGCGGGCGCGCGCGTGACGGAAATCCCCGTCGAACACCACGCACGCACGATGGGCAAGTCGAAATACGGGCTATCGCGCACGATCAAAGTCGTATTCGATCTGATGACGATCAAGTTCATGGCGTCGTATCAAACGAAGCCGATTTATGTTTTCGGTTCGTTCGGCATGCTCGCATTTGCGATCTCGCTGCTCAGTGGACTCTACGCGGTCTTTCTGAAGATCATTCACAAAGCTGACTTCGTCCAGACGCCACTGCCAGTGCTGTGCATCGTGATGTTTGCGGTGGGAGTTCAGTTTTTATTGATGGGACTACTCGCGGAAATGCTCGTGCGCACGTATCACGAATCGCAAGCCAAAGCTATTTACGCGGTGCGCGAACGACTCGGCTTCAACAACTCCAAGACTCGCAAGTAACAACATGTGCGGTATCACTGGTTGGGCCAATCTCGATTCTCACACGCCGCCACCTGAGGGCGCGGACGAGTTGCTCCACGCCATGTGTGAGCGGATGGTCCACCGTGGTCCTGACTCAGACGGTCTGTTTGCGACAACCGGCGTCGCGCTCGGCATGCGCCGCCTGGCGATCATCGATCTCGTCACCGGTGAACAGCCCGTGCTGAACGAAGACGGGTCGGTCGTCGTCGTTCTCAACGGCGAGATTTAAAACTATCGCGAGCTGCGCGCCGATCTCGAAAAACGCGGACACGAGTTTCGCAGCGCATCCGACACCGAAGTGTTGCCGCACTTGTACGAAGAGTACGGCGACGGAATGATCCCCAAACTGAACGGCATGTTTGCCTTCGCGCTTTGGGACAGCCGGCAACGTCGACTTCTGGTCGCACGCGATCGCTTTGGCGAGAAACCGCTGTACTGGGGCGTCTTCGACAACACGCTGATCTTCGCGTCCGAGCCGAAAGTTCTGTTGGCCCATCCGTCGGTCAAACCAGCCCTCAACCTACAAGCATTGCGACAATACTTGTCTTT
>DATNDM010000478.1:0-5525 GCA_035553235.1 Pyrinomonadaceae bacterium
GTTTACCGGCGCGGAAACCGCACCGGGCGCTTTTCACAAGCCGCGCGCAATGCGATGAGTACATTTCTTTAGCCACAAAAACCACAAAATGCACATAACAGAAAGGGGCACAAATGAGCATGAAGACTCTTCGATGTCTCATCATCCTTGCATTCATAGTTGTAGCGAGCTCAGCGGTTAGTTATGCGCAGGCACCGGACGTCGAGATGATCAGTGCTGATGATCTCAAAGCGAAAGTCACAAACAATGTTCCAGTCACGATCATCGACGTCCGCAGCCCGGAGGGTTTTGCAGCGAGCACGACGACTGTAAAAGGTTCGATTCACTTCAAACTGCGTCATTTAAAATATCGCCTCGCATATCCGCCATTCAGAGATCTGCCGAAGGATCGCGAAATCGTCACCTACTGCGCTTGTCCGAAAGATCAGTCGAGCATCGCCGCCGCGCAGATTCTGCAAGCGAGTGGTTTCAAGCGCGTGAAGGTTCTGCAAGGAGGATGGTCGGAATGGCTGCGCGCGAACGGCCCCGTCGAGCCCCGTGCCAAGACTGACTGAGTTTCTGCGTAATCTGCGGACAAAGAACAAGCAGTCGGCTTAATCCCTGGCGAGTGTTAGAATCACGCCACGGAGGAAGACAAACATATTAGAGGTCAGTAAGCTCGGCTGCGTGCGCGGAGATCGCAGGCTTTTCAGCGGACTCGATCTGTCAGTGTCTCCCGGAACGTTCGTCCAGCTCACCGGACCAAACGGTAGCGGCAAAACCAGTTTGCTCCGGATCCTTTGCGGGCTGCTCGCCCCCGCCGAAGGCGAAATCAGTTGGCAAGGTGCGAATATTCGCTCACTCGGTGAGGAATATGTCGCCCAGGTGACTTACCTCGGACACCGTCACGGCATAAAAGACGAGCTGAGCGCCGTTGAAAACCTGAGAATCTCAAACGCTTTGAACGGCGTTTCGGTCAGTAAAGAACGCGCTCTCGAGGTTCTCGGGTACATAGGCTTGGCTGGTCGTGAGTCGCTTCCGGCACGACTCTTGTCAGAGGGACAGCGACGCAGAGCAGGACTCGCGCGTCTGCTCGTTTGCGACACGAAGCTCTGGCTACTCGATGAAGTCTTGACCTCATTGGACAAGGGCGCCGTTTCGCTTGTTAGATCTTTGATTGAAAACCACGTAGCTGGCGGCGGCATCGCAATCGTCGCAACGCATCAGGATTTGGAGTTGCAGACAGGCCGCACCAAACGACTCGAACTCACGACGTGAACGCACCTTCGAGCTTATCGATGTTGCGCTGGATCGTTTGGCGCGATCTGATGCTGGCGTGGCGTCGCCGCGCCGACATGCTGTCGACCGTCTTCTTTTTTGTCATCGTGGTGAGCCTGTTTCCGCTCGGCATCGGTCCCGAAACGCAGTTGCTCCGCACGATCGCGCCGGGCGTTGTTTGGGTCGCGGCGCTGCTGGCGTCGATGCTTTCGTTGGGTCGACTCTTTGCGAATGACTATCAGGACGGCACGCTCGAGCAGTTGTTGCTCACGCCGCAGCCGCTGTTTTTAGTCGTGCTGGGCAAGACATTCGCGCACTGGATCGTCGCGGAAGTGCCCCTCGTGCTGATCTCACCCCTGGTTGGCGTGCAATTCGATCTCAGTCGTGAGACGTTGTGGATACTGTTTGTGAGTTTGCTGGTTGGCACCCCGGTGCTGAGTTTGATCGGATCGGTTGGAGCAGCGTTGACACTCGGACTGCGTGGCGGTGGCGTGCTTATCTCGCTACTCGTGTTGCCGCTGTATATCCCCGCACTGATCTTCGGCGCCGGCGCGGTTGAAGCGAGTGTGATTGGGACGAGCCCGTCGGCGCACCTTTCTTTGCTTGGCGCGTTTGCGATTGTGTCGCTGCTCTTTTCGCCGTGGGCAACGTCCGCTGCGCTGAGGATATCTTTGGAGTAGTCTTGCAAATCCTGAAGAATCTTGTAAATCCTGTCAGACGACTTACAGGATTAACAAGAATATTCCAAGATGTACAAGATGTGAAAAATCATGAATCTCTATAAATACGCGTCGCCGGCAATGTTCTACCCGCTCGCTGGAAAACTGATACCGTGGTTCGCGATACCTGCTGCCATCCTGTTCGCCCCCGGCATGTTCGTCGGTTTCTTCATCGCGCCAACCGACGCCCAACAAGGCGACGCATACCGGATCATCTTCATTCACGTGCCCGCAGCGTGGATGGGAATGCTGCTTTATGTACTGATGGCGATCTATGCAGGCATCGGTTGGGCATTCAACGCGCGCCTTTCGTCTATGATGGCATCGTCTCTCGCCGTAACGGGTGCGATGTTCACTGCGATCTCACTCATCACCGGAGCGCTGTGGGGCAAGCCGACGTGGGGCACGTGGTGGGTCTGGGATGCGCGTATGACGTCGACACTCATCCTGATGTTCCTCTACATGGGTTTCATTTCACTGCAGGCAGCCATTGACGATCCGCGTCGCGCCGATCGCGCGGGCGCGGTGCTCGCGCTGGTCGGCGTCATCAACGTACCGATCATTTATTTCTCAGTACAGTGGTGGAACACGCTGCACCAGGGCGCCACGATTCGCATCCTGCAGAAACCGACGATCCGTGGATCGATGCTGGCCGCGCTGCTCATCATGCTTGCCGCCTGCTGGCTTTACTCCGTGGCCGTTGTGCTGATTCGCCTGCGATGCATTATCCTTGAACGAGAGCAGAACGCTTCTCGATTCGCCGAGGCAGGAGCTTAACGATGAACTGGCCAGATCTATCGATGGGCAAGTACGCCTTCTATGTTTGGGGATCGTATCTCGTCTCACTCATTCTGATTGTTTGGGAAGTCGTGAGCCTGAGACTAAGGAAGAAAGCGCTGACGCAACAGCCATCATCCAGACCTGTCTCGACGCCGGTACTGAGAGGAAGTGTCAATGAAACGACGTCATAAACGGATAACTTTCATCGTTGTCGGTATTGTCGGTCTCTCGATCGCCGCGTATCTGGTCGCGAGCGCGTTTCGCAATAATCTTGTCTTCTTCTTTAGTCCGACACAGGTGGCCGCAAAAGAGGCGCCGATCAATCGCACGTTTCGTATCGGCGGGCTCGTGCAGGAAGGCACACTCCAACGCGAATCAGACGGTCTGACCGTGCGGTTCATCGTTACCGATACCGCGCAGAGCATTCCGGTTGTTTACAAAGGCATACTTCCTGACTTGTTCAAGGAAGGACGCGGCTGCGTGGCCCAGGGCAAGCTCACTGCCGACGGTGTATTTCACGCAGACCAGGTTTTGGCAAAACACGACGAGAACTACATGCCTCCCGAAGCCGGACAGGCAATCGATAAAGCCAAGTACGCAAAGGAAGCGGCCAAGACCGTCGTTGATAATTAAAAGAGTGGTACACAAAAGGCACACAGCGAATCACAAAAAGCACACAGCATTCATTTGTGTTTTTGTGCCTTTTTGTGGCTAAAAATAGATGATTCCAGAGATAGGCCAGTTCGCACTAATCGTCGCCCTCCTGCTCGCGCTCACCCAGGCCACATTCCCATTGATCGGAGCGTCGCGCGGCAACCAGTCGTGGATCGCGCTCGCCGCACCCGCCGGTCAAGCGCAGTTCATCTTCGTCGTGATCGCGTTCTGCTGTCTCGGCTATTCATTTATCACTAACGACTTCTCCGTTCTCAACGTCGCCACCAACTCGAATTCACAACTGCCCTTGCATTATCGCCTGGCCGCAACGTGGGGCTCGCACGAGGGCTCACTGCTGTTGTGGACGTTGATGCTTTCGGTTTGGACGGTCGCGGTCACGCTCTTCAGCAAGCACCTGCCGGAAGAAATGGTCGCGCGCGTGCTGAGCGTGATGGGAATCATCAGTGTCGGGTTCCTGTTGTTCATGCTGCTCACATCGAATCCGTTCACGCGGCTTTCGCCCGTGCCGTTTGACGGTCGCGACCTGAATCCGTTGCTACAGGATCCGGCGATGGTGGCGCACCCGCCGATGCTGTACATGGGCTACGTCGGCTTCTCGGTCGCGTTCGCGTTTGCGATTGCGGCACTGATCGGCGGCCGGCTTGATGCGACGTGGGCGCGCTGGTCACGTCCGTGGACCACGGTGGCGTGGATGTTTCTAACCTGCGGCATCGCGCTCGGCAGTTTCTGGGCTTACTACGAACTCGGCTGGGGCGGCTGGTGGTTCTGGGATCCGGTTGAGAACGCTTCATTCATGCCGTGGTTGGTCGGAACTGCATTGATCCATTCGCTCGCAGTCACGGAGAAACGCGGCGGCTTCAAGAGTTGGACCGTACTACTCGCGATCGCGGCGTTCTCGTTGAGTTTGCTGGGAACATTCCTCGTCCGCTCCGGTGTGCTGACTTCAGTTCACGCGTTTGCAACTGATCCGAAGCGCGGCGTTTTCATTTTAGCGTTCCTGCTGGTTGTGATCGGCGGTTCGCTTCTGCTCTACGCGATACGTGCGAAGCAGGTTGGCGTCGGTGGTAAGTTTGACGTCGTCTCGCGTGAGTCACTGTTGCTGTCGAATAACGTGTTGCTGACTGTTGCGGCTGCGTCGGTGCTGCTCGGCACGCTTTACCCGTTGATTGTTGATGCACTCGGCGGCGCGAAGCTCTCAGTCGGTCCACCATACTTCAATCTCGTCTTTGTACCGCTGATGGCGCCCGCGATGTTCCTGATGGGCGTCGGGCCAATTGCACGCTGGAAGAAAGCAGACCTTCCGGATCTGGTGACCAGACTGCGCTGGGCGTTTGTGATCAGCGTGCTCAGCGCGATCGTGTTGCCGTTCCTGCTCGGCGGATTTAAGTGGCTCGTGAGTTTGGGACTGCTGCTCGCGATCTGGATCACCACGACGATTTTCGTGAACCTCTGGGAAAGAGTGCGAGTGACGTCAGGACAGCTCAGCACGTTCCAAAAACTGCGCTCGCAGAGTCGCAGCTACTACGGCATGCAGGTGGCGCATTTCGGCGTGGCGGTATTCATCGTCGGCGTGACGCTCGTCACCGGTTATCAAACCGAGCAGGACGTGCGCATGCAGCCGGGCGACGTGGTGACCGCCGGCCGTTATTCGTTCCGGTTCAACGGCGTGACGAACGTGCAGGGACCAAACTACATCGCGGGGCGCGCGGAAATGATCGTCAGTCGAGACGGCGTTGAGATGGAAAAGATGTTCCCGGAGAAACGGAACTACACAGCGACCGGGAACGTCATGACCGAGACCGCCATCGACAGCGGCATCTTTCGTCATCTCTACATCTCGCTCGGTGAACCTGTCGGCAACGGCGGGTGGAGCGTGCGTGTTTACTACAAACCGTTCGTCGGCTGGATCTGGTTTGGCGCGATACTGATGGCGCTCGGCGGCGGACTCGCAGTGAGTGATCGGCGATATGCGTTGGCGGCCCGAAAAGAACGCGAGGCCCGAGAACCGATCAAACCGATCGAGGTGCCGAGCACAGCGGCGGCATCTGTCGCTAATCCATCTTCGTCCGTGTAATCTGTCGTTAAAGAATGCTT
>DATNDM010000479.1:0-10029 GCA_035553235.1 Pyrinomonadaceae bacterium
CCGTGTTGATACCTGCTGCCTTGACTGGTCCAAACACACCGCGCGCCGTACCACTCGGACCACTCGTGACGAGTCCCATGATCTGACGTAATCGCGCCGCGGTCTGCGCCGGCATCACCTGATTGAAAACCTGGGGGACCACGTTGTACTCGATCCGCGGCTTCATCAATTTGCCTTCCATATTGCCGATCGCCGACGCCGCGAGCGCCATCTGAAACGGCGTCATCTGTCCCGCGAAACCCTGGCCGTATCCCATCAGCGCCAGGTCGTATTTGGAGACTTGCTTACCCGTGACAATCGTCGCTTCGCGCGGCGCAAGCGCACGCTTCACGGCGTCAGTACTCGCGTCCCAGATCTGCGGCAGCTTGCGGCCGCGCAACGCCTCCACTGGCGTGTCGTAAGTACCGATGCCCAGCAACTGTGCCGCACGTTTCAAACGTTCCGCACCAAGCTTTACACCCATCTGCGCGAAGTACTGGTTACACGAAACCTCGTACGCCTTATCGATCCCGAGCCGGCCATGCACTTCGCCTGGTCCACCGTCGTCAAAGATCACGGGCGCGCGCGGCTCCGCGTAGTAACCACCGCCACTACACGTGAACTCCGTGTCCTGTTCACCGGCAAGGAACGCCGCGGTCATCGTCACAGTTTTGAATGTCGAGCCGGGAATGTAGTAAGCACCGAGCGCACGACTGACCAGCGGCTTGTCGCGCTCATTCGCTTCGAGACGAATCCAGGTCGCTTCATCGTCAACTTCCTCGAGGCTGTACGAAGGCTCGCTGTAGAGTGCGAGCACGTCGCCACTCTGTGGATTCAGTATCACGACAGCGCCATGCTTGCCTTTCAACTGATCGACGGCAGCCTGTTGCAACCCGCGATCGATCGTGAGACGCACATCCTGATTGCCTTTGAACTCAACCTCTTTGCCTTTGACGACTTCGAGCGCCTCCGGAAGTACGCCGCTCTGCACTCCAAAAAGCGCGCGCTCCAATCCGGGATCGCCACGATCCGATCCGAAGATGTGGGCCAACGCCTTATCCATCGGGTATTCGCGCTTGATGGCACCGCTCGAATCGCGTTTGTAGTATGCGAGTGGCTGGTCCACGCGGCCGCTGCGATCGAAGATCCAGCCGCGCAGCGTCGATTCAGCCAGACGACGCGCGCGCAGATCCTTGTAACTCAGCTCCTGAAACTTCTCGTTCTTCTCCGAAGCATAGTGGGCCCAGTAAATGTGAAAAGAAAAGAGTCCAATTGCGAGCAGCACGAATAGATACCGAAGCGCGCGCAGACCGCGATTAGTGGAAGTCGATCCGAGTCGTTTTCTGACGGCTTTCGGCAGGTCTTCAGGGATTGGCGAAGCGGTTTGTCTGCGGCTGCGCAGCAGTCCAAGCAGCAGTAACAGAATGATGAATCCAAAACCGCCGACGTAGATCAACGTGAATAGCGCGGGCGTTCGTTCGGGGACGTGCGGAGTGGGAAGGGGAGAAGGCGTGGGAGTTTGTAAAAGAAGCAGAAGAATTGTGACCAGGTTCATCCAGTTCGCTACTCACTTTTACGCAGGCGTACTTCTACGTCTCCAAAACCAACCACATCACCGTCTTCGATCAATCTGGATTCACCGTATGCGATGCGTCGTCCGTTGATGTAGGTGCCGTTGGTCGAGCCTGTATCGGCGACGAGGAGCGTGCCCTCGCCGGTCATCAAGAGCGCGGCGTGAATTTTTGAGACGCTCGCGTCGTTAATCGATAGTTCGTTATCGGCTGCGCGTCCGACGTTGAGCCTTCTGCCGCCTGGTTTGAAGATGAGTGACACCTCGCGCGTGCCGTTCGGAGTAGTGACACGAGCGATCACCGGAATGTCAGGCATCGGCGGTGCACCGCTGGGAATCGGCACGCCGGCTTTCGCCGCGCGCATCTCTTCATCCTGTCGTCGGAGATCTTCTTCAAACTCGCCGAAGTTTGGATCGACGGAGATTCCGGTCGTGAAAATGTCGACTTCGGCGTCTACGTCGACGGGCGCAAGTGTTCGATAACGATGATCGTTGATGTGATCGATCGCGGCGGCGAGTACTTCGTTTTTCAGGTCGGAAAGAATCTCCGGCGGCGCTTCCGAATGCGTGCCCCACTCGACTTTCAACACCATGTGGTGTGGCGCGACGCGTCCTTTATTGCCTTCGTTTCGGACGCGCTCGTCGATCAGCCGCTTCATGCGTTCGATGAGCTTCGATGTGGTGAGCCCGGTTCGTGGGTCGACAGTGCGGCCGAGCCTGCGGTCGACGACGCTGCCCATTCCTTCGAGTACGCGACGCAGGAGGCGTTCGGGTAATGCTTCCTCGCGGTGCTTTTTTACAGTCTGCTCACCCTTGAGCTTATCCGTGGAGTCGTCAGCGTCAGTCATGAATTAACAATACGAGTTTTCTCGTAAGTGGTTCACGACGCATTTTATCCGAAAAGCCACAAAGAAGCACAAAAGCCGCAAAAGGTTAGAAGAAACTCAGTCAGGTGGGCCGTACAGAATCAACTGAATCGGATGTTCGAGGGTAAACGGTTGTCCGTTACTGCTTTTGTTCGCGGCATCGAGCAGAGCTTCCGGACTCAAGCTAAACAGCACCAGCACCTCTCCCAGGTTTACGATGTTCTTGCGACTGCGAAGCTTGTCAATCGCTTTATTAAACGAACTGTCTTTCACTGTCACCACGTGGACGGGAATGATGTCGCCGTCGTCTAAGACGACCTGGCCATTCATTCGGAAGCTGCCTTCGGTATCAGCCGAGATCGTTTTCGGATCGATGGCGACCTCCAGCACCGTGAAGTTGCCAATCTGTCCCCCAAAGAACTCAATCTGAGCGTTGTTCCCGGTTCTGGTGACTCTGACTCTGGTCTTTTTCAAAATCGCTTGAGCAGTCGGCGAACTGACTCCGCCGCGGAACTCACCTGCTGAGAGATTCGCGGTGAAATCGGTGTTCGTGCCGTCCGCTTCTTTGACGACTGTCAATGGATGGAGTTCTACAGCGTGATCGGGATTTGACGCTCCGCCGCCGTGAAGATGTTCCGGCCAGATGCGTGGCACCCCAGTGGCCGTAATGTTCTTGTCTTTAATGCGCTTCGCGAAATTCAGATAGTCAGAATTCTTTTGTTCCTCCTGTCCAGGGAACGGCAGGCTGCACGCGTTCATTGGTTCTAACACGAGCCCATCAGGATCACCCTTGAAGCCTGGCGCGTGCGCGCCAAAATGTATCTCGCAATCAGCGTCCTCGAGGTGAACTCCCGAGTTGCCTTCAATCTTCACGTCGTTGAGTGTAACGAGAACTGAAGAGGCCCACTGCTGAAGGTTACTCATCGGTATCGAGAAGTCCTTCGCTGTGGCCTGCAGAATTTTCGCTGTCGCTTGAACTTCCTCCGCTGTCGGTTTGGTAACTGGTTGTCGGAGGGCGAGGGCTCCTGGAAGCAGTGAGAGCGCGAGAGGTAACAGCGTCGCAATGCCCGCCGCTCCTTTCTTACGAGTTGCGGGCGCGGCCGTACCCTTGGCTGAGGCTTTCTTCTTTGTGGTGGTCGTCGTCCTCTTTGCCATGGTTGTAGTCTCAAACGAGTTTGACTACGGAGGTGTCAGTGGCCGTGGCGTTCTCGACACTGGCTGCTTTAACGATCACGTTACCAGTCGGAGCCTGACCCACGGCTGGTCTGGGCGGCGGAGTGTAGAGACCGGTCTGCGGATCGATCGTGCCCATGCCCATCGGCGGATCCAGCGACCAGGTGACATCCGAGTTGGTGAGGCCGGAGGTTTGCGCACTGAAAGCTATCGTCGCGCCGCCGGCCGAAGTGGTATCAGTGGGCGCGACAATCTTGACGTCGGCTACGCCGCCCGATGCACCTTCAGGACTGCTGAATTGAATGCCTTTACTAACCAGATACGAGCTGGCGCTGATGCCGAGCAGCACGAGTATTCCGTTCGGTATCTCTTTAGGAAAAGCGGGTGGGTGTGGCGACGCGATGATCAGGAACAGGCTTGCCGCAATTACAAACGTAAACACGAGCAGTTGAAAGCGCGACATGCTCGCGTCACCGCTGGGCTCGCTGATCAGTTGGCTCAAGTCGATGCGCTCGGTGAAGATGTAATAGAGGAGTGCGACGCCGACGAGCCCGAGGAATCCGAGTGCAACCCAGCCGGACGTGAGCTCGAGCCAGGTAACCGGACCGGGCGTCGGCGTTGGCGCGGCGGTCGCGGCCTCTTGTAGTAGTAACAGCATCATTTACTTAAACTCCCTTCGTTATCCTTGCTAATAACATTGAGTAGATTTTGCCGGAGAGATAGACGATGTGGCTTGCACCCAGCAGCGCGAGTGTCTTCGTTGGTACATCCGGCAACACCGGTTGTGTCCCCGGAGGTAGGTGGACCACCTGCGTTTCGTAAGTGTCGAGCAAATACGATAGTCCAACCCACACGGTGAAGATCATCAACTGCACACGTTCGGGGCTGAAGTAACGAGTGCCGTCGTTTCTTTGGCCGTAAAAGAGATATCGAGTATTTATCTTTCCGGTCAGCATTCGATAGAGCACGAGTACAAGGAGGGACAGTAGAAACAGTCCGATTATCCAACTCACAATAGTTTCTAAAGGTGGCATCCAGAATAGATCTGTCTGCTCAGGCAGACAGCACTTCCTTAGAAATCACACCTGGATCTTTGAATCGAACATGCTCTTCCAATTACAAAAGCGAGGCGGAAGAGGAATTGGCTTGAACCCTTGGCTAGAACTCATCAGAGAACAGGGCGGCAGAGGTTTACACCCAATTGCGAAAAAAATCAATAACAAAGTTTTTATGGTCGTCTCGCAGGTTGAACTTCTTCTCTGTGCTACCTCTGTGTCCTCTGTGCCTCGGTGGTTAAGAATTTGTTCGAACAAACAACCACAGAGACACAGAGAACACAGAGGTTGCACAGAGAAGAGCTAAGAGACAGACCTTTCGTCTAGAAGCTCAGCTTGACCGAGAAACGCATCGCGCGTGTGCCGCCGAAACTGTAGAACGACGGGAAACCGCCGCCAGCGAGACTCTTTCCACTCATCGACGCAGACTGCCCGACAAATGCGCTTCCCAGGACGAGATCGTGTCCGACCGGATCTTCAAAGTTCGGGTGGTTGAAGACGTTGAACGCGTCTGCCTGGATCTGCAAGCCGATCTGCTCGGTGAAGTTAAACTTCCTTCGCAACGCCATATCCACTTGATAAAGCGGAAAGCCTCGCTGGCTGACGTCTTCCTGCACGTACGCGACTCCGAATGAAGTCGGAAACATCGAGACAAATTTCAACGGCCTCGCGGAGCGCGCGTTGAAAATCGAGTCCACCGCCCAGTTGCGCGAGAGCTTGTTTCCGAGGCCGGTCTGCAGAAGCGCCGGCAATTCGTAAGTCGCAAAGCCCGTGAGCTGATGACGGACGTCGAAGTCGGATGGAACGAGACTGAATCGAGTCAGCACCACACGTCGAGCTGAATCGTCTATCACGTTATCCATCGATTCCGACAACGTGTAAGAAGCGAGCGCGGCGAAGTGATTTTTGAATCGGCGCTCGAACTTGAGCTGCAGCGCACGATAATCAGACTTGCCTCGATTCGTTGTCATGCGCAGGAAATTGAAATCCGGGTTTTGGCCCAGGAACGTTTCGGTGTTCAGCAGTCTCTTTCCTGACGAACCGACGTAAGTCGCCGAGATTGATTCCTGGGATCCCAAACCTTTTTGCAATGACACATTCCAGTTAATGACATACGGCAACTTCAAACGCGGATCGAATGCCATGAAGGGCAAGTCGCTCGCGTTCGGCGCTGTAACGAGTGGGAAAGGCGCATTGAGAACTGAACCACCGGAGACAAATGGAATCGAGTTTGCGAAGACGTCTCCGGAGCGGTCCCCGCCGAGGTCGTAGACGATGCCGGCGCCGCCGCGCAATATCAGACTGTCTGTGATCTCATACGACACACCAACACGTGGCGCGAAGTTGAGAAACCGCGTCTGCCAAAGCGAGTTGCCGGAGCCTGCGAGTTTCAGTGTTGTGGGATCGTCTACTTGATCGACGGTAAATGCGTGTCCGTCAGTCGCTGGCGGAGGGACGAGTTCCCACCGTACGCCGTAATTGAACATCAGGTGCGGCGTCATCCTCCATTCATCCTTCGCGAAGAGCGACAGATTATGAAACACGGGGTTCTGTGGTCCACCAAAGCGCAGTAGATTAACGCGCGTGGCGACGCCTGTGCTCGCCTGTTCCACGCCGTCGAAGAATGCGTTCAGTTCCGAAGGTCGTAACTCGATCGATGGTGAGAGCCGGCGATAATCGCCACCAAACGTCAGCGAATGATTTCCGCGGATGTGGACCAGGGAACTCGCGACATTAAACTGTCGTTGCAGGTTGGAGCGCTCGTCGCCGAACATCCACGCAGCGTTGCGGGAATTCAGATCGAGGCTGAAGGACGAAGTGGGAAAGGGCACATCGGGTACGACGGCGCCGCCAAACTCGTCTAAGAAATACGCTCCGTTAACGCGGGTACGACTGTAGTTCGCGCGCACGTCGAGAACGGTGGTTGATGTAAGCGTTTGACTCAGTGAGCCTGAAATCATCTGGGAGCGAGTCTGAATGCGGTCCAACGTATTGAGTGAAAGTCCATTCGGACCACGAAGCGTCGCATCAGAGCCGGCGAAGCTATAACGACCATGCAGCGTCGAGTTCGGATTCAACGAATGATCGATGTTGACACTGCCGACGTCATGTCGCGCGGGATTTGCAAAACTTGCCGCAAATTCCGCGAAGCCATCGGACCTCGCCGCGCCACTCGGAATCGGAAACAAGTTCAGGAATGGTTGCATCGCGGCAGTTGCTCCAGTGCGTGAGGCGATTGCAGGCACGTCAGTGATGCCGACCATGGGCTGGCGTAAACGCATTCCTTCATACGACGCAAAGAAGAACGTTTTATCCTTCCTGATCGGACCATCAAACGTACCGCCGAAGAAATTCAATCTCTTAGCGGGTTGTTGTAGACCACGACTGTTAGCGAACCAATCGTTCGCATCGAACGCATCGTTGGCGAAGTAATGGAAAAGCGAACCGTGAAACGAATTCGTTCCGTGACGGGTGGCGGCATCTACTTGAGCACCCGCACCGCGACCATAATCCGCCTGCACCGTTCCACTTTGAATTTGAAGTTCCTGCATTGCGGCGAGTGTTGAAAGGCCGTTTCCGCCGCCACTCGCTGTCAATGCAGGCATATTGCCGGACGCAGAGGCGCCCGGACTCTCGCCGCCGGGGACGATGCCGAAGCCCGCGTCAACACCGTCGATTCTGAACTTGTTGGAGCCTGGACGCTGGCCATTAACCGAAAGTGTTGAGGTATTCAGGGTGCCCGCAGTGACGCCGGGCATCAAAGGCAGAATACTGAGAACACTTCGTCCCTGCAGTGGTAGTTCCTGAAGCGTTCGCACCGAGAGATCATCAGGGGTACCGCTGGCACAATCAACGGTCACATTCGCACTACCCGCTGAGACCGTCACAAAGTTGACGAGTCCTGCGACCGTGCCGGGTTGTGCCTGAATCGTACCGGCGACACCTTCAACGGGAATGTCGACGCGTTGCGGTTGTTCGGGTCCGGTAAAGATCACGTCGTCAATCGCGACGAACGAGGTGTACTGCGTCATCAACCTGAAATTCAGTCCGACCTGAGTGATCTCCTCGACTCGTTCTTTAACTTTCGGTTCTTCGTCGCTGGCGAGTTGCTGCCGCATGAGATCGTCGATTTTGCGACGCGCCCAGAGTGTCGCGAGCACGTCGTGCTCAGCCTCTGTTTCCGGCAACTCAAGCGGGATATCGCGCACGAAGTCCTGGCCCGCCGTCTTTCCTTTGAGACGAATGGTTCCTTTGCCGCCACTGCTGTAACGACCCGAAACTATGAGCGGCTTGACGCCGAAAAGATCCGGAATGCGGTTTGGATAAACATCCGTGACCGGCAGGCCCGACCAGTCGATCGAGATGTCAGTCAACAGAGGATTGCGCAGCCGTTCATTAAATCGACGCGCGACGGCTTCCGCATCGCCCGCATCTGAAACGTAATCGACTTCGCCTCGGCCGTACGCGGCCATGTTGTCCAGCAGATAACGGTTAGGGGCGCTGCTGAAACCCATCGAGAACACACGCGCGTTCGAATACTTCTGCACCTCAGCGAGAATTTCCTGATCGTTGCCGACATCGCCGTCAGTCATGAAACAAACGATGCGCACGTGTTCCTGTGACTTTGAAGGCTCCAATGCTGCTTTGATGGCCTTCATCATCTCAGTACCACCACCACCGCGTTGACCGGCAAGAAACTTCTTTGCTTTGCTCAGGTTTTGAGGAGTTGCCGGCACCGGCTCTGAAAAGAGGATGTACGTATCGCCGGCGAACGTGATCAGGTTGAACGTGTCGTGTGGATAGAGATTGTTGAGCGCGAGGTCCATGGTCTTCTTCGCTTGCTCGATCGGGAAGCCTTCCATCGAGCCCGATGTGTCGAGCACGAAGACCAGCTCTTTTGGCATCACGTCTTCAACGGCAACGCGCTGGGGTGGCTGTAGGATGAGAGTGAAGAAGCCACCCCGTTCGGAGCGATGGGTAAGGACGGCATCGTTGATAGCGTCGCCGGCGACACGATAAGTCAGCAGGAAATCTTTATTTGGAATGGTGACGCGATCTTTGAGACGCACGAGCGCGCGTCTTTCGTTAATCTGTTGCACTTCAGTTTCGTGCGACTCCGAATTAACCCTGACGATCGGCACACCAGCATCCAGGTCGATCTCGAGAGAGATATCGTGACCGGCACGCATTCCGGGGCGCGCGTAGGTTGGATTTAGAAGGGAAGCATCAGTTTCCTGATTTTGGGTGGCAGGGATGTAGCGTGGGGCGACAACCATCGGGAAGGACCACTCGTAAGAACCATCTTCATACTTCAACGTCTCGACATAACTGATGACGATGCGAATTTGTTGGCCCGGCATGATGTTCGCGACTTGCTGCGTGAAGATGTTGGGCCTTTCCTGATTCAGCAGGCTCGCGATCTTTCCGATCTGTTTCGCTTCGTCGTAAGCTTTCTGCGCTTCTTCGCGGCGCATAATCTTTCCCTTAACCGTGCGCTCACCGATCAGCATCGTGAGATCGTCAACAGCGGCGGCTTGCGGCAGCGGAAACTTGTAGACCGCTTCGATCTTGTTTTCGACTGTGTTCTCAAAATCCTGTGTGACAGTCACGCGTGACAGGAACCCGCTGACCTGGGCTTTGACTTCGGTGTGCTTCAACGGACACTCAGCAGGCTTGCCGTCTTTATCGAGGTACTGAAGTGAACCTTCAGTCACGTCGTCGGGCTTGTCGATAGTGGCGGCGGCACTCTTATCGTGCACGATCGTAGAAAGCGTGAAGATGATCGTCAGGGAGAGAGCAGTTAATACACTCCATCGGAGTATTGTTCTGCGGCGCATAGACTCGTCCTTATCTGCAAGCACACCTCGCCGTCGTGCTGGCGCACAGCAAGCGTGCCGCTGCGTTAAGTGATCCCCAGTTGTGTTTTGGTTGAGACCGAGAAAAGCGTGGTCTCAGAAGTTTACTGACTTTGGACCATCGGGGAGACTGTGCGAGAACCCTTCTCGTTGGCTAACGCTATTGATGCACATTTTCGGAGGTTGGTAGCCTGAGCCTCGAAAAACTTTCTAACAATGTCTCTTAGAAGTATGTTGGAATGGGCCTGCCTTAGTCGTTAGAGCTGTCCTGCTGATACCTGTCTCACAACAAATAATTGACTGCCGTGTCATCGAAGCGTAAAGTGCGGTGCGAGAATTCTTCGCAACCTTCAACTTGTGACTCCTTGCGTAAAGTCACTATCCATTTAGCACATCGAACACGGGGCAGTTCTAATTAATTCTTGGCGTCCTTTGCACACAGAGTCGCTAATTCCTGTTGTTTAAGAACAATCCTGACTTTTTGTGCAAAAGCGGGAATGGCAACTTGGATCGGGTCAGTACAGGGAGCG
>DATNDM010000480.1:0-4758 GCA_035553235.1 Pyrinomonadaceae bacterium
TTCGTAAACAGGTGACGAACACCACGAAGGTTTCCCTCGCCTTCTTCACCGACTGTTCCGACAAACAGAATCGAACCCTCGAGCGGTATTCGCTCTGCCTGAATCGTCTGTGCGATTGCGAGCAGCGCAACAAGGCCACAACCATCATCAGCAATGCCGGGCGCAAATAACTTGTTCGCGCGCCTGGTGACTTCGAAGTTCGTGTCTTTCGGAAAGACTGTGTCGAGATGTGCGCTGACCACGAGCAATGGCGCTCGCGACGATCCGCGCAGCAGTCCGAGGCAATTGCCTTCTTCGTCGATCTCAACCTCACTCAATCCGAGCTCAGAAAACTTTCGACTCAGATACTCCGCCCGCTCCTGTTCGCCAAACGGACTCGCCGGAATCGAACAGATGCGAATCTGCTCTTCCGTGATTGCGTCGGCGTGTGTTTCGAAGAAACGGAGGGCACGCACGACGTGAGGCGTCGACATCAGTTGAGCCGGCCTTGCACGAAAAGTCTGTCTCATTGCTCTTTCTCTGTGCAACCTCTGTGTTCTCTGTGTCTCTGTGGTGGTTTTTTCGAACGATTCTAACCACAGAGACACAGAGAACACAGAGGTTGCACAGAGAAGAAGTCCGAGAACGACTTTTCGTGCAAGGCCAGTTGAGCCACAGATTTACCGGGGTGAACTCGGATCACAGCAAACTCAGGATCTCGCTCTCTTCAAGGACGCCGGTGGCTGCTTTGGCATGCTCGTAAATGCGATTGACGCGATTCTCGCTCGGCTCGAAACCACGCTTTTCGAGCCAATAAATAACATTCGATTTGCCGCTCATCGGTCCGATTTCGATCACTTGCTCGAGTCCAAACTCGCCGGCCGGCACGCCGGAATAAACGATGTCCGCGAGTCGCGCATCGCCTTTCCTGTAACTCTTGATCACTGCGGCAGCGTGAACGCCAGTCGCCGTGCGAAACGCATCGCGACCAAACACGGGGTAATTCAACGGTATAGTCCAACGACAGGCACGCGCCGCTGTTTGACAATACTCGCCGAGTCGCGACAGATCGTTGTCGATCCAGCCGAGCAGCTTGAGATTGACGAGCAATTGATCGAGCGGCGTGTTGCCGACGCGCTCGCCCATTCCAAGCGCGGAGCCGTGCACCTGGTCCGCGCCGGCCTGAATGGCCGCGAGCGAATTGATCACGCCGAGACCGCGATCCTGGTGACCGTGCCAGTCGAGACGAATACCGCCGCCCTGTTCCTCGATAATGTTCTTCACGAAGCTAATGACGGCCCGCGCGCCGTCCGGCGTCGAATGTCCGACAGTGTCGCAGACGCAAACCGCCTTCGCGCCACAACGAATCGCAGTTGTGTACAGAGCGCGGATCGTCTCGGGTTTTGCGCGCGTCGTGTCTTCAGTGACGTACATCACCGGAAGACCCTGGCCCACCGCAAAAGAAACGGCGTCTTCAGTCATCTGCAAAAGCTTTTCGAGCGTCCAGTCTTCCGCAAAGAATCGCACTGAAGACGAACCGATGAACGTGCACGCTTCGATCGGAATTCCGGCGCGTTGCGAGATCTCGACGATCGGGGTGATGTCGCTGCGATGAGTGCGTGCGGCGCAGTTGGGTCTGATCTTCAGTTTGTTGTCGGCGATCTCGCGGGCAAGACGTTCCACTCCGGCGGCGTGTGTTCCGCCTGCGCCGGGCAGGCCGATGTCAGCCGTATCGATGCCGAGCGCTTCCATCAGGTGAAGCAGTTCGAGTTTCTGTTCGACGGGAGGTTCGCAAACGGATGGCGACTGCAAACCGTCGCGCAGGGTTTCGTCATCGATACTGATATGGCGATTGGGCGCAGTGAGAGACGGTTCGATTGTATTCCAGTCGTAAACTAGCTCGTCTATTTCCATGCCCACAGTATAAGCCACGGATGAACGGGGATATAAACGCGGATCTGGCATATACTACGTGCGCCTTTGCCTTGCTCTTAGGAGACCGTTGCCATCGACGAAGAATCGTTCGCATCCTTACTAGCCTGGCTTGACCCAAACCGCGAAATCGCCGGGCAAAAATATGAGTTAATCCGCGCTGGTTTGATCCGGATATTTGTGTCTAAGGGATTCAGCGACGCGGAAGATCTCGCCGACGAGACGATCAACCGCGTGATGAAGAAGCTGCCGGAAATTCGCGACACGTACGTCGGCGAACCCGTGAAGTACTTCCACGGCGTCGCGCGTTTCGTCGTTCGCGAGGTAGGTCGACGGAAAGAGATTGCGACTGACGATGTGCCGGTAGTCTCAGTCGAGCCCGAGGATCATACTGACCAGTACGACTGTTTAGTGAAGTGCCTGAGGTTCCTGGCGCCAGAGAAGCGGGAGCTGATCCTGGACTATTACATCTACGACGGGCGTGACAAAATCGTGCAACACCAGCGCATGGCGGGCGAGCTTGGGATTTCGGAGGGGGCGTTGCGCGGCCGCGCGCACCACGTTCGCGGCAACCTCGAGAAATGCATCCAGCAGTGCATCGACGGTCTGCAGGCAAACAAAAATTAGTGTTCAGGACATAATCTGTAGGCGGTGTCTTACGGGGGTTTCTCATCATAGGTCAAACTGAAAAAGCTGAACTACGGGACTACCTGCTCGGCCGGCTCAACGAAGAAGCGGAAGAGAAGGTGGAAATTCGCCTGCTGAATGACGCGGAATACGGGGAAGAGTTTGACGTTGTTGTTGATGAGATAACAGATCAATACGTGGCGGGTGAGATCAAAGGTGAAGAGCGCGAACGAGTTGAAAATTACTTTTTGAAGTCTGAGCGTCGGCGCGAGAAGGTCAAGTATGCCGCGGCCCTGCGCACTTACCAGTCAAAACAACCACGGCGCCGGAACTGGTGGGAGTCGCCCCAGTTCCGCATCGCTGCTGCAGTGATTTTAGTTGTCGGAGTATTTCTCGCAATACGCAATTTCCGGCAGTCAAATGATGGAATGCGAGCGCTTCAGCAAGCGTATCGTGATCAACGACCGCTCGAGGCCCGCATTATTGGCTGGAAGTACGCTCCTGCTGTGTCGTTGCGAGGTGCGCCGAATGTTGACTACGTCCAGCGCGATCGTGCGGCGAGCATTCTGCAAAACGCGGTGAACGAACACCGCGACGCTATGACGCTTCATCAGCTTGGTCAGTTCTATCTCGCTGAACGACAGTTTGACAAAGCGATTGATCAGCTCGAGGCGGCGCTGGTGTTGTCGCCGAATGATGCAAGTATTCACAGCGACCTCGGCACCGCGCTGTTGGAAAAAGGGAAGACTCAACTCGCGGATTCCGATCAGGGAAAAGCCATCGCGTCTTTTGGCTCCAGTCTTACTCACCTGACGAGGGCGCTCGAACTCGACAATTCGCGTCTGGAAGCACTCTTCAATCGTGCGCTGCTTTACGGTTATCTCGGCTTGCCGGAGAAAGCGGAACAGGATTGGAAACTCTACATCCAGAGAGATCCAAATTCGCAGTGGACAAACGAAGCGAACGACCATCTCAAGTCGATCGAAGAGACGCGCAAGAAAACTTCCCAAACGCCGAGTGAAATCTTCGACGAATTTACTAACGATTGGTCCGCGGGTGATCGAGAGTCAGCGTGGACGCTGATTCGCGACAATCAGCATCGCAGTGGTAATGCGGTTGTCGATCGTCTATTGGATGATTACGTCGATCGTGGCAGCAAAGACACCCATCACGCCAGTCAGGAGGAGCCGATTGCGGAAGTTGCCGCGCTCTATCTGGAGCGTGCCGGCGATCACTTCTATTCGGACGTTTATAAATCTTACCGATCGGCTTCGCCGCAACAGCTCATGGCCGCGAAAGAAGCGCGCGACCTGATGAAGTCGAGCCACGCCGTGTGGGGGACAGCGGAAAATCTGCGACTCTTCAGTCAGGCGAAAGAATCATTTGAGCAGGCCGGCGACGACGCTGATGCGATGCTGGCTCAGTATTGGTTGAGCTTCGCTACGTTCAATGCCAGGAAATATGATGATGGTCTCGAGCTGTTGCAGCCCGTTATTTCGGAGTCGTCGCGCAGAAAATATCAGTGGCTTGCTACTCGTTGCTTGTATCTGAGGGCTGGTTTCGAATTTGCTTTGAACCAGCAATCCAGGGCGATTGCGTCCGCACGTGAGGGTGTCAAACTCGCTGAACGGACGGGTGACAAAGTTGGGTTATTGAATCTCATCTCGCAGCTCGTCGAGTCTTATCGTTCCGTCGGCAACTACAGCAAGTCTTTCGCTCAAATTGAACGAGGGCTACCAATCGTCAGTTCTGTTTCTTTAGATCCCATACAAAGTTCACGTCACTACTCGATGGGCGCCAGTGCTTTTGCTTCGGCTGGTTTTTATGACGCGGCCGCGGAATATGAGAAGCAGGCGTTACGCCTTTCGGCACGAGCCGGCATTGAAGACCGCCTCATTTACCAGCACGCTTTTCTCGGCGCGATTAACGGCAAACGCGGACGCTTCGACGAAGCATTGCAAAATGTAAATGAGGTGCTGAAAAAGTCACCCGCTTCGAATGTTGTGGCTTACTCGTTATTGCAAAGAGCGCACATCTATCGCGCGATGGGTGATTGTGGTAAAGCTGTCGACGACTATTCACAATCGATAGAGCTTTATAACCAGTTGAAGCTATATCCGCATCGCTACCAGGCTTACAAGGGACGCCTGCTCTGTTACATCTCACAAAACGATACGCCTCGAGCCGAGCAGGAGATCGCGACGATCCTTCCGCTGATTG
>DATNDM010000481.1:0-3246 GCA_035553235.1 Pyrinomonadaceae bacterium
CGCTTTGCTCGATAGGTTTGAGCACCGCGGCAAGTGCTCAGTCAAACCTGACGGCCAAAGCCGGTAGTGCCCCCGCCACCCCTGTTGTGGAAACTGATCGGTCTCGCGACGGCCTGATCGGCCCGGTCCGGCGCGTGCGCACGGAAGTCGCAAAGCTCCTGACGGCGGACGGAGGGAAACAGGAAGGCAAACACCAGGTCGTCGAACTGGTCGCTTACGACCTCAAGGGCAACAAGATCGAGAACCAGTATTTCCCCATCGCCGGCGCCACTTTGACCGGCAAGGAAGTCTACAAGTACGACGAAAAGGGAAATATCAGCGAGATGACGCTGCTCAATCCCGATGGCACCTTGCTGAGCAAGGAAACGTACAAATATGAGTTCGACTTCCTCGGCAACTGGAGCAAGATGACGACGTCCGTCGCCGTCGTCGATGCGCGCGGCATCACGTTCGAGCCGACGGAAGTCACTTATCGCTCGATCATGTATTACCTCGACGAGAACATGGTCAAGATGGTTACCCCAGGCGGAGCGACGACTCCACAACCCACAGCTCCCGTGGCTGCGGCTCCGGCTCCCGTCAGCAAACCCGACCCAAAGACAGCCGGCAAGAACAACAAGAAAGCTGCTGTCGTTCCGGATCTACCCTCGGCCTCAACGTCAGCGGCCAAGCTCGCCTCTGGTCCAGTCGATGTAAAAGTCCAGACTGTGAGCACGAACCAGCCGTTGCCGATCGTGATGATCGATGAACCGCCACCGAGTCCCGGACCGAAACCGATTCTGAAACCTGTTTCGGGCGGCGTTCTCAACGGTACTGCGATCTCTCTGCCGCCGCCGCTTTATCCCGACGCTGCGAAGCGGATGCGAACTCAGGGCATCGTTTCAGTGGATGTGATTCTCGACGAGGCCGGCAAAGTTGTTTCGGCAAACGCGACGAGTGGTCCGCAGTTACTGCGCGACGCGGCTGTGCAGGCGGCTCTCAAAGCGCGATTTTCTCCCACTAAACTTTCAGGCCAACCGGTAAAGGTTTCCGGCGTGATCAATTATAAGTTCGCGCTGGTTCCGTAATCTTCCTTCGGTGGCGCGTCGAGCCCTCGGCGCGCCATTCTCCCCTTTTTCAACACCGCACGTGCTTCCTAGAAGGGACTTGTTCTCATGGCATTGACCGGACACCTCAGCGACCTTTCACTTTCGGAACTAATCGAGTTTTTCTGTAACCAGCGCAAAAGCGGCCGTCTCAAGGTCTTGTATCCGCAGGGTGCGGGATACTTTTATTTGCAGACGGGTTCAGTTGTTGACGCGCGTATCGGCGTGCTGCATGGAATCGAAGCTGTTTTCTTCGCACTGACGCTGCCGAATGCCGAGTTTGAATTCAGTGCTGACGTTGAAGCGAAGAGTCGCACGATCAATCAACCGTGGACACAGGTGGTGCTCGAAGGATTGCGACGTTTGGACGAGAACATACAGCCCGGCGTCGCGTTTCCGTCGGACTATGTTCCTGAGCCCGACGAACTCGAAGGCAAGTCGGTGCAAGTGGAAACGCAGTCGGATGTTGAGAAGTCGTTTTCACCGGCGTTTCTTGCGTTTGGAAAAGAGAGCGGAAGTCGTCGCAAGCCGCTTTTCATCGGCGCGATTGCAGTCGCGATCCTCGCGAGTGTGGCGGTGATTGGCGTTCCGGCTGGTTGGTATAGCCGGAAAGCACCTGCGGCCCACGCTGAGACAGTCAGCCAGGCTCCTGCTCCGGTGAGCAATCAGGCGGAGACCTCATCGCAGCCACAGGCCTCGACTGCGCAGGCCGCGCCCGCGACTGAAGATGCGGCGGCGGCAGCGAAACGGCAGCGTGAGAAAGAGCGCAAGGCTCGTGAAGCGAAGATTGCTGAGAACGAAGCGGCTGCTGCGGCGGCGGCGCCTGAAGGTGTGAAGCCTGGTGCGAAGCGCGTAGTGGTGACGGTGACTTACGATGAATCAGGTCGCGTGACGCAGGCGTCGGGTGGTGATGCGAATGCGTTGCGGATCGCGCGGCAGAAGCGGTTTCCACCGGGCAAAGCCGGATCAGCGACAGTCTCGATCCCGATCAATTAGCCAAAGATTTACACGGCCGAACACCGATCAGATCCGTATTATCTGTGTTCATCCGTGGCCCACTATTCCCAATATCGCCAGCAGTCCACGTTTCAACCCGAGATCGCGGCCGCTTGGGTCGTACCATTCATCGAGACTGTGCGAGCAGCCGGACGTTCCTCCAGCTCCCAACGTGATCGCCGGTATCCCAAGCGAGATGGGAAGATTTGAATCCGTCGACGACTGATCGAGTCGTGGTTCAACGCCGAGCAGCTTTGTCGCTTCGATTGCGAGTTCGACGAGCGGTGAATCCGCTGCTGTCTCGCCAGTCGGCCGCTCGCCAATCAAATCAACTTTCAACTTCAGCAACGCATCACCAACGCGTCGCTTCGCATTTTCCTCATCCACAGCATCCCTGACTACACGTCTGAAAAACGCATCAAGCCGCTGCAACTCAGCTTCAGCCGCTGAACGAAGATCGACCTCCATCGACGCTTCACTCGGTATTGCGTTGACACTTCGCCCACCCTCGATTCGTCCAACATTGAACGTGGTGCGCGGCTCTTTCGGCGCCGGATAGGCAGCGAGTCTGGCGATCGCGCGACCGGCTGCGTGCACCGGATTCGGCAAACCAAAATCGCCCCACGAATGTCCTCCTGGTCCACTCACTTCCACACGATAGCGACGCGATCCCAACGCCCGATTCGTAATGCGATCGACTCCTGGACCATCGAAGCTCAGAAACGCATCGACGTGTTTGGCCCAACGTCCTTTCGTAAACAGGTGACGAACACCACGAAGGTTTCCCTCGCCTTCTTCACCGACTGTTCCGACAAACAGAATCGATCCTTCGAGCGGTATTCGTTCTGCCTGAATCGTCTGTGCGATTGCGAGCAGCGCAACCAGGCCACAACCATCATCAGCAATACCGGGCGCAAACAACTTGTTCGCGCGCCTCGTGACTTCGAAGTTCGTGTCTTTCGGAAAGACTGTGTCGAGATGTGCGCTGACGACGAGCAATGGCGCTCGTGAAGATCCGCGCAGCAGTCCGAGGCAATTGCCTTCTTCGTCGATCTCAACCTCACTCAATCCGAGCTCAGAAAATTTTCGACTCAGATACTCCGCCCGCTCCTGTTCGCCAAACGGACTCGCCGGAATCGAACAGATGCGAATCTGCTCTTCCGTG
>DATNDM010000482.1:0-10432 GCA_035553235.1 Pyrinomonadaceae bacterium
TCTCAGTAACTGCCTGCCTGTAAAACGAATCCTGCACGTCACCACACGCAAACACTCCCGGAATGTTTGTCGCAGTCGAATGTCCCGAAGTCTTCAGATACCCAACCTCGTCCATGTCCAACTGGCCCTTGAACAAATCAGTGTTTGGCTTGTGACCAATCGCGACGAACACGCCCTGACACGGAAAGACTTGCTCTTCACTGGTCTTCAGATTGCGAAGGCGAACACCCGTTACACCCTCCTCCGGTGTTCCCAAAATCTCCTGCACACCGGTGTTCCAGATAAACTCGATCTTCTCGTTTTGGAACGCCTTCTCCTGCATGATCTTCGACGCCCGCAACTTGTCGCGACGATGAACAACGTAAACCTTCGCAGCGTAGCGCGTCAGGAAAGTCGCCTCTTCCATCGCCGTGTCGCCGCCACCGACCACAACCAGGACTTTATTTCGAAACGACGGCAACGGACCGTCGCACGTCGCACACGCCGAAACACCGTTGCCGCCAAAACCGTCGGGCACTTTCGCTTCACCCGGAATCCCGAGCCACTTGGCCGACGCGCCGGTCGCGATGATCAGCGTCTCAGTCGAGATCGTGTGCGTGTTCGTGTAGAGCTGAAACGGACGCTCGGAGAGATCGACTTCCGTGATCCAGGCCTCCATAAACTCGGTCCCAAACCGCTCCGCCTGCTTACGAAATTCATGCATCAGGTCGGGTCCCTGAATTCCTTCCGAGAACCCGGGATAATTCTCAACATCAGTCGTGATCATCAATTGACCGCCGGGCGCCGTCTGTTTTTCCGCATCGGCGGGAGCGTCGACCAGCAGCGGTTTGAGGTTGGCGCGTGCGGTGTAAATGGCGGCGGTCAGGCCAGCCGGACCGGAACCGATGATGACGACGTCTCTTTTGATCGTTTTGTTGTCCATAGGGATTTGCTCAGCAGTATAGCCTTTTCGGCAGAGCGTATAGTATAACTACGGTTATTGGGGTAGTCGAACCGTGTGGCTTCTAGTATCTGGAAGCGCTTGAGCCCGGTTTATCGCACGATGAGCAGCCCAGAAAGCGGTTCGGAAACGATTGGGACGATTGCCGTGATTGGCGCCGGCACCATGGGTCATGGCATCGCTCAGGTGGCGGCGGCAGCGGGTTTTCGGGTTTGGTTGAACGACGTCGATCGAGAGTCGCTGGCGCGAGGAGTTTCGGCGATCGAAGCGAACCTCGCAAAGGGAATCCAGCGTGCCAAGCTGACTGAAGACGATCGCGATCGCACGTTGCAGCTTATTCATGGAACCACGAACCTGAAAGAGTGTGCCGCAGCAGATCTGATCATCGAGGCCGCGCCGGAGAAGCTGGAATTAAAGAAAGACATACTCCGGCAGCTCGAATTCGCATCCGACCACCCTTTCATTTTCGCTAGCAATACTTCGTCGCTGTCCATTACCGAGATCGCAAGTTCGTCGAAGCGCCCCGAAGCCGTTATCGGTATGCATTTTTTCAACCCGGTCCACATCATGCGACTGGTTGAAATCGTGGTTGGAGACAAGACCAGCACGGAAACTGTCGAGACGGTCACGAGTGTTGGTCGGAAGATGCGGAAAGAGCCGATCGTCGTGAAAGACGTCCCGGGCTTTGCATCGAGTCGTTTGGGCGTGGTGCTCGGTCTTGAAGCGATGAGAATGTTTGAGCAGGGTGTAGCGAGCGCACAGGGCATCGACACCGCGATGGAGCTCGGCTACAACCATCCGATGGGACCGCTGAAGTTAACGGATCTCGTCGGGCTCGATGTGCGATTGAATATCGCCGAGTATCTTTATCGCGAGCTTGGCTCTGAAGCGTTCAAGCCTCCGGAAGTCTTGCGGCGCATGGTGAGCGAAGGAAAACTGGGAAAGAAAACGGGTCAGGGGTTTTATGATTGGCGATGAGTACGCCTTATAACAACGAAGAGAGACGGTTTGCGTTACGGATGTCGCTGCGACTGCCGATCGTGATTTCCGGTCGTGCAGAAGATGGCTCCGCCTGGAGCGAGCCTACGGAAACTGACGACATCTCCACCTCAGGCGCGCTCTTTCATTTGAACCAGAAGGTGGCACGTGGCGAACGGTTGTACATTCGCGCGCACCGGCCCGACGGCTCGCCGATTGAGGCGACGGCGCTCGTGGTCAGAGTTGCGCCCGCCATTTATGGGACAGCACGAGTCGGTGTGCAGATTGCGGAACCCGCCGAAAACTGGCTGCGGCTGTTCGTGTCGTGGGTTGCCGACGAACAACCGGTAACCACTGATCCCGAAGGTTCTCCCTCCGAGTAAACGAAGATTTCATCCACAGAGATTACGCAGGTTCTATAAATGTTTCTGCGTAATCTGTGGATAAACATCATTGGAGTGCTTAATGCCGGAAACTTACGAGACGTTGCTGCTCGAAAAACGCGAACGCGTTGCCATCATCACCATCAATCGTCCTGACAAGAGAAACGCTCTAAACATCAAGACTCGCGAAGAAGGCGCGGCGCTGCTCGAAGAACTTCGCAATGATAGTTCCGTCGGCGTAGTTGTATTCACGGGCGCGGGCGATAAGGCATTCATCGCCGGCGCGGACATCGGCGAGTTTGCCGGCCGAACATCGATCACGCAGCGCGACGTGATGATGGGCCGATCGTTGTTCACCGCGATCGACAGTTTTCCAAAACCCGTGATCGCGATGATCAATGGTTACTGTCTCGGCGGCGGTTGTGAACTCGCACTCGCGTGCGACATTCGCATCGCGAGCGAGACGGCATCTTTTGGACAACCTGAAATCAATCTCGGGATTATTCCCGGCGGTGGCGGTACGCAGCGTCTGACGCGTTTGGTCGGCGAAGGCAAAGCGATGGAGATGATCCTGACGGGCGAGATCATCGACGCGCGCACCGCATATGCGATCGGACTCGTGAATCAGGTGGTACCCGCGGAGCAGCTTCAGGCGAAGACGATGGAACTCGCGAATCGCATCGCAGCCAAGAGTCCGATCGCGTTGCAACTGGCGAAAGAGGCTGTGAAGCTCGCGTCGCGTTCGAATCTCGACGAAGGTCTGCGTCGTGAAGTCGATCTGTTCGCACTCTGTTTCTCGACGGAAGATAAGGACGAAGGCGTCAGCGCGTTTCTGGAGAAGCGCAAGCCATCGTTCAAAGGAAAGTAGTTGAAGGCTCTCCTCCTCATCGTGGGCGTGTTGATCGCCACTGCCGGTGGCGTGATCTGTTATCGCGCTCTGTACGTTGAGCCCAAGTCGGCCGTTGTGATTACCGACACCGGCATCCGCCAGATTCCCAATCAGGCGCGCGTTGTTGGCGGCGCGCTCTTATTCGTCAGCGGCTCTGCCCTCGCAGTCTTCGCCGCCACACGCAAAATCCGTAAGTAGTCGCGCGTTTATTTGTGGTTGATTTTCTCGAGCAGCGCACGCGTCTCGGCGGCGAAAGGGCCATTAGGTTCGAGACGCAGGTAGGCATTGAATTCCGTGACGGCATCGTTTGTACGGGCGACCCGCAGTAATAAATTTCCCTTCAGCAAATGCGCGCCGGGGAGATCCGGGTTCAACAGGAGCGCACGCTTCACTTCCTCATAAGCCTTCTCGAGCGACGGTTTCGCTGCCATGAGATCTTTCACTGCGCGTGCTTTTTCCCAGTAGACACGCGCAAGATTCAGATGACCTAAGTACGACGCATCCTGAATCGCGAGTCCCTGGACCAACACTTTCTCAGCCTCGGCGATCTTGTTTTCACGCAGGTAAATCTCACTCAGCGCAAACAACGCATTGAACGCCTTCGGATCGACTGCCATTGTCGCTAACAACGCCTTCTCAGCCTTGTCCCACTGCTCGAGATCCATGTAAGCAGTGCCAAGCTTCAGATGCGCCTCAACGAACTGCGGATAAATCGACACCGCTTTCTCGAAACAACGCACCGCGGTCCCGATCTTGTCTTTACCGCCCGCACCCAAAGCGGCTACGCCTTTATCAAACTCTTTCTGCGCAGCGGGCGGCACGTTCGCATCGATGCTGCCCCTCGCCGTCGTCGTCGTTGATACGTTCGCGTCTCGCGCAAGCTGAAGCAGCACGAGTCCGCTCGACATCGTCGTCATATCGACATTCTGCTGCGCATCGCGATAACCGGACTGTTTCACGCGCACTGAATACATCGCCGGCGGCAGACTAGTGAACCTGAACTTACCGAGACTGTCGGTAAAAGCCTCGGTGATTGAGCCACCACCCTCATAGCTCTCAAGTCGTACGACAACGTTTGCAGCGGGCGCGCCGCCTTCAGCGAAACGCACCTGACCGTGAATCTCAACACTTGTCCGTGACGAATCGGTTTGTACCTGAGCAAAGATCACAAAGTGACATAGCGCGATCGCCACGATGCTGGACAACAGCAACATTACTTTGATTTTGATCATGACTCTGCTCCCAGAACGGGAAGGTTTGACGCGCGCTAATTCTACTGCAAAAAAACGGGAGGGACTAGATCCCTCCCGTAAAACATCTCCACGATCAAGAACTAGAATTCGTATCGAGCTCCCAATCGCATGGAGAAGGGTAAGTGGAAACCAGACGTCAACGTAATGATCGACGGCTGCAAGAAGTCGGGATTAGGCTCGCCGAGATCCAACTGTCGGAATTGATCCGGCAGTCGTAGTCGACGATTGTTCGTGACATTGAAAAAATCAGCAATGAAACTGACGCGGTTACGTTCGTTGATCGTGAACGGAACATCAGCGTGCAAATCGAGTTGCGTGTAGAAAGGCGTACGGCCTAGCTTGCCTCGTCCGCCAACGGGAATTTCACCCGCATTCAGGTAAACCGGATGCGGCAGAAACTCGCTGATGGGTATGCCTGACTCCATGTGTAGTCCCATACCGACGTTGACGCCGGTCCAGAACCGCCAGTTGAAGCCGGTTCGTTGTCCGCCAAACGACTTGCTCGCGTAGATGTTCGAGACGAAGCGCCTGTCAGTATTCAACGGACCTACGGCAAATTGATCGCCGAGCAGATTGAACTGTCCCTGGGTAAAGTCGAATAGCGAGCTGATGCCGGGATCAGTTTGGCCATTGTCGTTACGCAGGTGACCTTCGTAGTTGCCGCGCAGCGTCGCAATGCGGAAGTTCGACAACAGTTGCCAGCGGTCAGCGAAGCGTTTGTTCAATTCAAACTCGAACGCTTTGTACTTCCTGACCGGATCCGGGAAGCCGTCGGGAACTCCATCAGGCACGTTCACTGAAGCGCCGGTGACGGGATCGATTCCGACGCTACCGAAACAGACGTTGCCGAGCGGAGCTCCGGTGGTCGGATCATCGATCTCGGTTGCGAAAGTGGAAGTGCATCCCGCGGGCGCTGTACCGCCGATCGGGAACGTAAACTCCTGCAGGTTCGTGGCTGCATCGAGCCGCGAGCTCGGGTTGCCGATGAAGTAAGTTTGTGTGATTCCGGCCAGCGCCGCTTCAGGCGAGAGCACCGCCATGTCTTCCACCACGCGCTTCAGGTTGCGGTACTGATAACGAACCGACAAAACGAAGTTGTGCGGTAACTGGAAATCAGCGCCCACGATGTGCTCATCCTGGAAGCCGAGCTTTGTGCCCGCAGTGATCGCGCTCAGGTCGGAAGCTGACACGGAGATGCCATTGCTCAAGCCGCCGGAGGCCGCGGTTCCACTCAGCAAGTGGGCCGCATCGATCACCGGTATCGGAGCGCCATTCGCATCGAGCGTGACGATTCTTTGTCCGGCGCCGTTGACAGTGAACGCCGGTGCGAAGCGAGCGCCGATGAAGTCGAGCTCCTGCGACAACGAACGCTCAGCGGCGTCGAGCGGCAGGAATTCGAAGAAGCGACCGAAGTTGTAATACAGTTTGATGTTGCCGCCGCCCGTCGGATCGACAGCGACGCCGAGGCGCGGTGCAAATTGGTCGGTGAAGCTGTAAGCGTAGCGATTGCCCGTAACTGAATTCGGACTACCAATCAGTCGCTCCTGCTCCATTCGCAAGCCGACCAGGCCGGTGACGTATTTGTTCAAACGCCACGTGTCCTGAATATAGCCCGCGTTGTAGTTTGCCCGCGTATCGAAGGTTGGTGGACCAAACTCGCCACGAAAGACCTGCAACGACACTGGCACCGGATTCCCGCGCACGTCGAACAGCGGGCACAGATCGCAACCGGTCTGCGCGCGCAGTCGAAACTGCACGTTGAACTGTTGTCCAATTGCAAACTCCGGAATGCCGAGATCAGCCGCGGGCGTTCCGATCGCGTTTGTCGCCGGAATCGGGTACGTGGGTCCGCTGCGCAGTCTGCTGCCCGAGTACAGCGAACGTTGATACGTGTAACCGAGTCCGACCGTGTGCTGTCCCCACCTGTTGATGATCTTGGCCGTGTTGAGGTCCCATTTCCAGTTCGTGCTTTCAGTCGGCTCGACAAATCCGCGGCCCGCTAAGTTGTAGTTGCCACGGATTGGATCGATCGGAGTGCGCAACGCGATCTGGTTCACGTTTGCGAAACCGGTCTCGTCGAAAGTACTGCGCCCCTGACTGAAATTGGAATTGACCGTCCAGGTGTTTGAGAGTGAGCCGTTGTAGCGGATTGCCCAGTTGCGAGTGCCGAAATCGAGCGCGCTCGCGGCAGTCTCGTTGTCGGTATTCAAAAACGAGAACTCGGAAAGGTTTGTCTTAGTCGGATCACCAAAGATCGAGAAGGTGAGCTGGTGATTTTGGTTCAGTACCCAGTCAGCCTTAAACGCGTAGTTGAGAGTTCGATAACGTCGGGCGAACTCACCACGCGAGGTAAACAATCCGGAGTTGATGATCGACCCGTTACCGGCGGCGATGTCGGCCTCATTCGCCGAGACGCCCTGCACGAGTTCACGTCTCACAGTCGGATTGAAAGATCCAAAGAAGAAGAGCTTGTTGCGCAAGCCCGGAACATAGCCGCCGAGATCAGCGCCGACGTCGTAGTTCTCCTCATGCAGCAACTGACCGGTTTTGTTCGTGCGAAACGCGTCGGCCTGCCGGCGAGTAGCTTCAAAAGCCGCGGGTCGTGCGAAGCCGTAAAACGAACCGTGATATTCATTGCCGCCGGATTGGGTGATGATGTTCACGATGCCGCCGATAGACTGACCATACTGCGGCTCGAAACCGCCCGTCTTTACTTGAACTTCCTTGATGAACGACGTGTTGATACCGGTTCCCAGTGCTCCGTATGAACGCGAGAAGGTGCCGATACCGCCAAACGCCGAATTCGTGATGTTCACGCCGTCGGCAACGTACAAATTATCGAGTGCAGAGCCGCCCGCGATTGACGGATTGTCGCGGCCGCCGTTGATGCTGTCGGTTGCGCCCGGCGAAAGATAGAAGAGACTTGATACTTGCCGCTGCACGGGAACATTCTGGAATAGCTGGTCATTAAGGTTCTGACCCGTTGAAGTGCTTTGTTGATCGAAGCCGCCGGTTGTATCCGTGACCTCGACTGTCGCCGTAACTTCACCGGGCTCGAGTTTCAGGTTGAGTGTCGATTCGCGACCGACGAATACGGTCACGTTGTTCGCCACCACACTTCTGAATCCGGTTTGCTCGACGCGCACAGTATAGGTGCCGGGTTCCAGGTTTTCGATCCTGAAAATGCCGCTGTCGTTGGTCGTTCCCTGTCGTTCACCTGTTTGCCCGGTCACGACTACCCGCGCGCCCGGAACGGCGGCGCCGGCCGCATCAGTAACCGTTCCGCCGATCGTTCCTTTCGTTTGAACGTCCTGCGCGAGGACGGATGCCGCTGCCAAACTGAGGCAGCAGGCTACAAATAAAACCCAAAGGCTTTTCATACCCTGTGTTCTCACTTTCCGATTACAAAAACTCTTTCGTCAGCCTTGCGTATTGGCTCGCAAGGGCACGTAGTTGATTTCACGGGGGTGTTACAAACCGGGGGAAGTCGCAAACGAATGAAGAACAATCGCGTGGATGATCTTCATGCGTTTGCAAAAAGCAATGACGGTGCCAGCTTCAGACCTACGAAACGTTGGAGGTTGCTCTTGCGCGAGTTTGCTGCACGCAAATTTCGAAAGGGCATGACTCTTAGTCGCGGTTAATCGAGGCAACCCTCGAGCAGTTTTTCGATAACCATTTAAATGGGTATGTTCGATCCAAACGTTTGAGTCGATCCAAATCCGTAAATTTTTCACGCGAATGTTGCATGTCAAACTTTCGCAACTACTCACTTGTGTTGCTGAAGCGTGAGGGACCGCACCGGATTCAGGCCGTAGTGCTTCATCTTTGCATTGAGCGTTGTTGACTTCAGGTGCAGCAGTCTCGCGGCCTGAGCTTGATTACCGCCGCACCGGCTCAACGCGCTCTTGATCAACTCGATCTCGTACCGTTCGACTTCGTCGTAGAAGTCGATGCCGCCGTTTGAGAAATCGACCTGGCCGTTGTCGTAATCGGATGTCAGTTCAGACTTGAGCGTTTCGACCTCGCTGGTCAGCGCCTTCGCGAGCAAGACGAGTTGATCAATGCTACGCTCGACGTCGTTTTCCATGGCGATATCTAATGCCGGATTTTTGACGCGCTCGGTACGGTGAGAGACGGATTAGCCGGAAAAAGGCAAAAAGCACAAAGCCGGGTCTACTCAGCTTTGTGCTTTTTGTGCTTTTGTGACTAAGCGTTTAGCTTTGCCAGAGTGTTCTTAGTTGATCCTCAGTACCGTTGAACTTGTCACGATCGCAGTGACCGATACCGGCGACGTCGTGTGGCGGCGGACCGACCGCGCCGTCTGTGTATTGCCACATGGTCCATGTCGGCCAGTTGGCAGGCACGACCGCGGTTGGACCATATTGCGCAAGCCAAAACCAGCACTGAGCAAGCACGGGATCTTTTGAGCTGCCGAGTAGCTCCTTGATGTACGAGCCCGAGTAGAGTCCGGGGAAGCGACCAGTAGCCTGGTTGACGTGAGTAACAAACGCGCGCGCGTCTTCGAGAGCCATGCTTGGACCACTTGGATTGGGTTCGAAGTCGAGCACGAGCAGCGTGTTCGGACTGGATCCAACAGTTTCGAGGAAGTGTTGGGCCTGGTCGACGCCGTCGCCGCCCGTCGCAAAGTGATAAGCACCCCACAGCAGTCCGGCAGCTTGTGCCTTGCCGCGATTGGTCACATACATTGGATCAAGCCCGGTCGTGCCCTGCGTCGCCTTATGAATAACACCGATGATTCCAGCACCCTTTGCTTGTTGCAGATCAATGTTTCCGTTGTGATGAGAGATATCGACCACTGCATTTAAAGGATCAGGCATGTTGTTATCTCCTTAGCTGAGGTTTCGATCGGCTGAGACGCAAACAATACTACTACTACCGAGCGAGGTCATGGAATAAAATCTCGTCATGCGCGATCCCCTACGCCATGTCACCATCGCAGCCGTCACTCTCCTAAGCACGATTAATTTCTCGTTCGCACAGCGACGGTCCAAACCGCCGCTTGTCTGTAAACCGCCCGTGCTCGCCGCCGTGAAGCCGAGCCCCGAACTCAGCTACCAGTGCGACGATCAGCTAAGCGACTACGACGAGAAGACACTCAAACTTCCTGCGCGTGTCGCTGCTATCAAGACTCTGATGTCCCAATTGTCCTCATTCTCCGATCCGGCATGGTGGTCCGCCGACATCGTTGACCTCGGCGTGTGCGATTACGTCAAAAAACCCGGCCCGTTGACGCGCGATGAACGCCACGGCTTCCTCGGCGACGATTACTTATTCTGGCTCTTCGGAAACGATCATATTAGGCTTGCGTTGATTCGCGATCCCTGCTATCAAACGGAGTACGGCGGCTCGAATGCTTTCGTACTCTACCGCAAAGCCCGCCGCGTCATCGTCACACAGGTATTAGACGGGTATTTCTCCAGGGCGGACAATTCAGTAAACCTGCAGTTAGCGAAACTCAACGCTCAGGAGATCGTTGAAATCTCGACCGGTTCGGGCGGCCTGACCCCGAGTTTGACCAACTACTATTTCGTAATTGATCCGAACACCCACCAGGCTGTTCCGAAGAACCTTTTCACGGGAGATCATGGGCCCACTAATGAGATCTCGTCAGCAATGTTGTTCAACGAGACGCGCGCGGCAGCCGAACCGTTGAAAGTTATCCAAGGTCAGACGCTGGCTCGTAGTTTTATCATTTACGTTGACGACGCGAATGGCAAAATCGACGACAACGGCCGCACTGTTTCGCGGAAAGTTCTGCGCTGGAACGGCCATGTCTATCGTTAACTCACCCTAATTCGAGGAACCAAAAAGTGTCCAGAAAAATAATCCCCCTCCTGTTGCTCCTCTGCGCAATGATCTGTCCGGTTGTCGCGAGCGCTCAAAACTGCAACCCGCCCGCGATCACGGCAAACTCGCACATCTACAACATCTTTTCGCCCGAGCAGGAGATGGTCCTCGGCGAGCT
>DATNDM010000483.1:0-3049 GCA_035553235.1 Pyrinomonadaceae bacterium
CCTAAAAGTCAGAAAATGTGCTTGGACCGGGTCAGTACAGGGAGCGGTAGCGACCTGGTCAGTGATCAGCATGCGATATTTCCTAACGATTGTTGACTCCCATGATTTGACCAGGTCGCTACCGCTCCCTGTACTGACCCGATCCAAGTTGCCAGCCAGCTAAAAGTGCGTTCGATTGAACCTGCAACAACTTCGTCCTTTTCCACGTACAGCGTGGGTTGAATCGGCCTCTGTGTTCTCGGTGGTTAACAATTGTTCGAAAAAACAACCACAGAGACACAGAGAACACAGAGGTTGCACAGAGAAGAGCTTTGAATCATTAACCACATGGAAATTACGGAAATAGCAACAAACACCGATCACGAGCAGGTGCTGATCGGACGCGATCGCGCAAGTGGTTATCATGGTCTCATCGCGATCCACAGCACTGCGCTTGGTCCCGCCGTCGGTGGCACACGCTTTTGGAATTATGCAAGCGAAGGCGAAGCAATCACCGATGTCTTGCGCCTCTCGCAAGGCATGACTTACAAGACGGCACTCGCCGGCCTGCCACTCGGCGGCGGCAAGTCGATCATCATCGGCGACAACAGAACGCCGAATCGCGAAGCACTGCTGCGTGCGCACGGACGGTTTGTTGAGACATTGAAGGGACGCTACATCACGGCAGAAGATGTCGGAACGAGTCCGGCGGACATGGAAATCATGCGACTCGAAACTCAGTACGTCGCGGGCCTTGCTGGACAGTCGGGCGATCCTTCGCCTTCAACCGCGCGCGGTGTGTTTCGCGCGATTCAAGCGTCCAGCAGATTCGTTTGGGATACTGACGATCTCTCCGGACGGACAGTTGCGATTCAAGGTTGCGGTAACGTCGGATACAACCTCGCGAAGTGGCTGCACGATTCCGGAGCTAAACTCATCGTCACTGATGTTAACAGCGCGAACCTCGCACGCGTGGCCGGCGAGTTCGCGGCCGAGACGGTCCAACCACAAGAAATCTTTAACGTGCAGGCTGACATCTTTGCTCCGTGCGCACTCGGCGGCGTGATCAACGATCAAACGATTCCTGAACTAAAAGTCAACGTCGTTGCCGGCGCCGCTAACAATCAACTGCTCGAACCGCGGCACGGGACCATGCTTCGTGAAAGAAATATCCTGTATGCTCCCGACTACGTCGCGAATGTGGGCGGCGTCTTGAACGGCTGCCGAGAACTCTTCGGCTGGACAACAGAACAGGCGCTCAGCAAGATCGACGACGTTTACGCTACGATCCTCCGAATTTACGAAAGCGCACAAGCACAGGGAATCACAACGAACAACGCCGCCGACCAGCTCGCGGAAGATCGCTTGCGACGCGCCCCCCGTCAGTAACCTCTCGGGAATTCCTGTTGGACACAGTCTCCAAGAAACAATCCTGACTTTTTGTGCAAAACACTCTGCGTAATCTGTGGATAAAACTTCTCCGTGGCCTTCCGGAACGAATCCCCTTATACTCTTCGCCGACGAACCCGCCGGGTAGCAGTTCGAATTTTTGTAGTTCAATCTCACCCATAACAGGTACTCCCGTGAGCCTCAAAACAACTTTTCAAATCTCCCTGCTCATAGTCAGTCTGTTCCTTTCTCCCCTGCCCATGAGTGCGCGCGCCCGCAGCGTCGCGAGCGTTCCGACGCCACCGCCACTCACGTTAGCTCAACCGGACGACGAGAAATTCGTCTTTGGCAAGGTCGATCAGGACCTGCTCAGCGAGATCAAATTGCTCGACGAGCGTTTCGAGAAGGAAGGCGCTGTCTATCACGAACCCACTTTGGATGCGTACCTGGGTCGTGTCGGAACGGCGGTCGTAGCTGATAGGAAACTGGAAAACGTCGAATGGAAGTTTCGAGCACTGCGCGATCCGGTTCCTAACGCGTTCGCCATGCCGAACGGATCGATCTACGTCAACACTGGATTGCTCGCGTTGCTGGATGACGAGAACGAGTTGGCGGCTGTACTCGCGCACGAGGTCACTCACGTTACGGAGCGTCACACTTATCTACAGAATCGCAGTCTCAGAAAGAAAGTCCTCGCCATCAACATCATCAACACGATCGGCAACTGGAATCCCGTCGGTGGACCAGCCGGAATGGCAATCAGTCTTATCGCCACAGTCTCACCATTCATGCTCGCCATCAGCGTGCTCGGCTACAGTCGCGAACAGGAAAAAGAAGCCGACATGAAAGGACTGAAGGCCACGACAGCCGCCGGCTTTGCTGCCGAGGGAATGCCCAACTCGTTCAAGGCCCTGCAGCGAGACATCGAAGGCGAGCAGTTCAACTCCTTCTACAGCGATCATCCGAAGCTTCAGGAACGCATCAACTACACGACCAGCAGCATCACGGCAGATGCGAAAAAGCTTTCCGCTGAAGAAGCAAAGACTGCGCGCGCCGATTATCTCGCGCTGATGGAAGCCGTGGATCGACACGATGTCGATTTAGCGATCAACGAAGGGCGATTTCGATCGGCAGTGTACGTGAGTCAGAGACTCGTCGATCTCCATCCGGAATCATCTGAGAACATCTTCTACCTCGCGGAGTCGTATCGCACGCTTGGACCACGCAACGCGGAGCTCACAGACAAACAACTCACGACGGGCGCTAAAAAGAAAGCTGCCAAAACACGCGAAAAACGCACACTCGAAGAACAAGACGCTGAGCTGTTGAAAACTCCAGCGGGCCAGGAAGCATGGAAAGCAAACAGTGCGAAATCGGAGACGTTGTTTATTCGAGCGCTCGAATTGGATCGTTTCAACGCGCGCGCCCATCGCGGTTTGGGAATGCTGTACGAGAAGCTGAATCGAAAACAGGAGGCCGCGAGCGAGTATGCAAAGTATCTGGAGCTCGCGCCTGGCGCAATCGACAACGAACGAATTCGACGACGCATTTCCGTCCTGAGAGAGTCGAACAACTAACCCGCCGAAAGGGGAGCCGCGCATGAAAACATCGCTTCGGGTTGTCTTTGTAATTCTGTGCTGCATCTTTGTTAGTTACGATGCGACACCGGTCGACGCCCAGT
>DATNDM010000484.1:0-3861 GCA_035553235.1 Pyrinomonadaceae bacterium
GATCTACGACGATCATTTTCGCGTTCCGGTGCAGCTTTGCTTCAACCGGCCATTTGAACCCACACGGGTGGTTCTCAGCCGGATTACCGCCCATGATCAACATCATGTCGGTATTCTTCATGTCGATCCAGCCGTTGGTCATCGCGCCCCGTCCGAATGTGGGCCCCAAACTGGAGACCGTCGGACCGTGTCAAACCCGGGCCTGCGTTTCGAAATAGCAGAGCCCCATGCTGCGCATCGTCTTTACGGCTAGAAAGTTCAGCTCATTCGTGTCAGTGCAGCCACCGATCCAGCCGATTGTTTCCAAACGGTTGACCGTGTAGCCGTCCTTATCTTTCTCGATGAACGTGGCGTCGCGCGTCTTCTTGGTCCAGCGAGCGATTTCATCGACGGCCTGGTCCCAGGAAATGTCTTCCCAGTCAGTGCCGCCGGGACGTCGCACCTGTGGCTTCAGCAGTCGACGGTCGTTGACGATTTCCTGTTCGAGCGAGGCGCCTTTTGGACACAACGTGCCACGATTGATCGGAGCGTCGGGATCGCCTTCGACGTGAACGACCTGCGGAATCGCATTCTTTGCTTTGTCGCCGAGCGTGTGAATGATGACGCCACAGCTTACCGAACAGTAGGGACAGATGCTGCGCGTTTCGCTGGTACGCTCGATCTTCAGTCCCTGAGTTTGTGCATAGACCGGGGCGAGATTGAATCCAAAGACACTAACACCTGCTCCTCCGATCAAGGTGGTCTTGATGAAGGTCCTTCTGGAGATATCCATAAACCATACCTCCGCTAAGCGGATCTGTGGGCCACTTAAGTTGTTGGGGGCTCGATCTGAGGGGGTTACGCCCTAAGACTAGGCCCATCTCCAAAGAAAGTCAATGAAGATTTGTGCTGATTTCTTAGTTGAAGTTCTTCGCTGTGCAACCGGGTTTGTATGGGCGAGAAATCACCACGGAGACACAGAGAACACAGAGGTTGCACAGAGAGAAATCGCTTGTGCTGCCGGGCGCTTCGCGGGCTTCACAGGCCGATCAAGTTGAGTTCGATCTTTGTGTAGCCGTGTTCGCGGGCCCAGAGGTCGAGTGGCGCGGCGTAGATTTCATCAACCAGAGGTACGGCGAGTCCAAGACGCGTGAGGTCAATTGCTTTGATGTAATGCTGGCAGGAGTCGCAAGCTTCGATGCGGATGTGATCGAATTCGGGTGAGTGAAAGTAACCGAGCTTTGCCGGTCGTTCTTCGCCACAGTTCGCGCAAACTATGCGTCGAAATTCCCACGATGAAAGACACGTCGCGCACAACAAATCGCGATTCCCGCTCTCGGCGTTGCTTTCGCGGGATTGCAGAAAGCTGAGCTGCGGTCTGCCGCCACAAAACGGGCACGTACGTTCGCCGCCGGCCAGCTCTCTTCCGACTGGAGTCGTTCGCGTTTCCGCCAGCCAGCGTGCATAAGGCTGAAGGACTGACTTCGCGAAGAACTGTGTGTCGGACGGGCTGCGCCAATAGCTCAACAGGTCCTGAACCATCACCTCAGGCGTCGCGGCAATGGCTTTGGCTTCCTCGGCCAGCGCCTCCGGACCGTGTTGTGCGACGGTCTCCAACAGCGTAGACATCGACGACTGGACCACCGGAACGTCTTGTTCCAGGTCGCCAGTCGGCAACCAGTCTTTGCGGCTACGAAGAAAGTCGTAGATCTCTTGTTGCGCGCGGAGTAGCTGCCCGTAAAAGCGCAGGAGGTCTTTCGATCCGCTCGATTGTCCGGCGAGGAGATCCGCTCGTTCGATCTGTTTTTCCCAAAAGGTAGACATAGTTCGTGGAAGTATTATTTACTTTCGCGGCGATGTGCAATGCGCAACCCATCCACAGATTACGCAGATGATACAAACAATCTGCGTAATCTGTGGATAAAGAATCGAGGAGTGAATCAATGCAGCGTCGTTGCCGGAGTACTCGAAGAAGCATGTAACAAACTTTTCCGCACCGCTCTGACGATCAAATAACAACTTATGCCGCAAACTTTCGACTGTCCCAAGTGTGGAGCGCCCGTAACCTCCGAACGTCCGACAGATTTTGCTACGACGAGAACGACTGTTCGTTGTGAGTATTGTCACAGCCAGTTGATTGCCCCGAATGAGCTTGCGGGCCGACCGGCACAAGTGGTCCAGATTAAAATCGGGCTTTCTGAAGGCAGCAAGTTTCCGAAATGGATCTGGCTCGTGCTGGCGATTCCTTTGATCGGTTTGATCATCGCCGGGCTGGCTGCGCTTGGAGCACTCGCCCCGCTTTTCTACTCGGTGAGTCGTCCCGCGGTCCAACCAGTGAAGCCGGTCGCTCCGACTCTACCGAACAAGGAAACTAAGCCCGGTTTCGCCAGTGTTCTGCTCGACTTCGGCAAAGAAGGTATTGGCGCCGGAATGTTCAACGACGCGCGCAGTATTGCCGTCGATGGCGCCGGCCGGATCTATGTCGGTGAATACACGGGCGGGCGCATTCAGGTCTTTGATCCGGAAGGCAAGTTCGTGACGCAATGGAGCATCGGCGATCGAAAGACAATCCTGCGCGGACTTGCCGCCGACCGCAAAGGCACGGTCTACGTTGTCGAAGGCGGACACATCGATCGTTATCGCGGTGAAACTGGAGAGAAAGTGGGCGAGGTCGCGTACGAGCGGAACGGCTTTGACGACGTCTCCGTCGGCGCGGATGGTGGATTGGTGGCGGCGTGGCAAGGCAATCGCGACGACCTCGTAGTCTTCGACGCAAACGGCAAGCTCGTGCGAACGATTCCGGAAGCAATCAGTGGCGCGAGTGGCGACTCGGAGTTAGCCATGCGCGTGGCGGTTGACGGCGCGGGCAATATTTTCGCACTCGGCAGATTCAACAATGGCGTGTTTAAGTTCGGGCGGGATGGGAAGTTTATCAATCGATTTGGCGACGACGGTGATCAGCCAGGCCAGTTTCGCGCCCCTTATTCGATCGCCGTTGATGGATATGGACGCGTGTACGTCGGCGATATGAAAGGCATTCAGGTGTTTGATGGGAACGGACGTTACGTGTCGGTCATCAACGTAAAGAACGTCGCGTTCGGCATGGTCTTCAACGACAAAAACGAACTCTTCGTCGTCGCGCGCGATCACGTCGTCAAGTATTCGGTACCGACGCCGTAAGAGCAGTCACAACGAAGCAAAAAATATCCCGGAGCCCGGCGCTCATCACATCTTGTAATCGATGTGGCAGACGAGGACGGGACGATCGGCCATTGGTTCGATCAACTGTTTCGTTCCCTTGAGCTGCAAGGGCGGATCGCCGGGCATCAACATCTTCACGAGCAGCACCTCTAGCTTCTGTGCATTCTCAGTCGCGAGCCGGATCATTTTTGTCTGTTGCTGTTTGCTCGAAGAGGCCTCGATGCCGTATTCCAACGCGAAATTAAGATGCACGCCAATCACGCCTTCAGTTGCAACGTGGCCGTCGGCCTTCAGCGAAAAATCAGGCGTGTCGTGATTAATCGGGAAGAAACCCTCATCAATGATGAATGCAGGTGCTCCCGGAAGAATCCTGTCGGGCTTGAGCCGAAACTTTTCAGAGGCATTGACGATCACGAAGCGCAAATTCTCATCGAAGCGCTTGGGCCGCGGCACTTCGATGACGCCGTCCGTCGAGTGCTCCATCATAGAGACGTTGTCGTACGAGAATTTGTCTCCTACCATTGAAGCGCGTACGACGTGCGAGATTGCGGTCGAAAGATCCTCACCCGAGAAGGTCACCTCCTGCAGATAATCCACATCAGCACGTTGCTGGGGACGGCGCACCAACTGAGATCTTAACTTGACGTATGCCGGGTCCGCCGCGTGATAGCCGACCTCGAC
>DATNDM010000485.1:0-3978 GCA_035553235.1 Pyrinomonadaceae bacterium
TCCGCAACCGGAATAAAATCTTTCGGCGGCACGAGCCCAAACTCCGGATGTCGCCAGCGCACCAGCGCCTCAAACCCGATCAACGTGCGGTTTTCGAGCGACACGATCGGTTGATAATCGACGAACAGTTCGTCGCGCTCACACGCGTGTCGCAAGTCTGTCTCCATCTTCAAACGACTCATCAGCTCGCCGTGCATGTCGCGTCCGAAGATTTCATAACGCGCTTTGCCACGTGCTTTCGCCTGGTGCATTGCAGTCTCCGCGTCGCGCAGCATGTCCGACACTTGTTCGTAGTCCGAAGCGAGAGCGATGCCGATGCTCATCGTCGTGTAGACTTCCTGGCCCAACAGGTTGAACGAGATTGAAAGCGCCTGCTGAATGCGCGTCGCGACTGACGACGCCTCTTCCTCACCCGAAACATCGTCGAGCAATACTGCGAACTCGTCACCACCAACGCGCGCGAGCACGTCGCCCTGGCGCATGCATGTCTTGACTCGTTGTGCCACCTGGATCAGCAGTTGATCCGCGCTGGTGTTGCCAAGACTATCGTTAACGAGCTTGAAACGATCGACGTCGAGCAGCAACACCGCGCATTGCTGATCCTTACGCGAGACGCGCAGCTTCAGCAGGTCGTAGAAGCGCGCGCGGTTCGGCAACCCGGTCAGCGTGTCCTGCGTCAACTTCTCTTCGGCCTTCTTCCGATCGCTGATGTCCTGCACCTGGAAGAACAATCGCTTCGTGCCCGTTTCTGAATCCTTCAGCAGCGAGACATGCCACTGCACCCAAACCGTGTGGCCCTGCTCGTGCACGTAGCGCTTCTCTTGCTCGTGGCTTTGAATGTAGCCTTCGAGCACGCGCTGAATGTACGACTGTACGTGCCGCAGATCGTCGGCGTGCGTGAGTCGTTGGAAATTGGTCGCGCGCAGTTCCTGTTCTGAGTAGCCGAGCAGTTTGCAAAGCGCTTCGTTCACCTGGAGCCAGCTGCCGTCGACTGAAACGACGGCCATGCCGATCGCTGCGTTGTCGAAGGTGCCGCGGCTGCCGTTGTAAGCCTTCGGATTTGTCGAGAGTGCGAATGGAATTGAATTCGGTGCGAACGGCGCTTCTGAATGCGAATCGGAAACACTATCCGCCGCGCCGAGCTGAGTTCGTTCGGTCGCCCGGCGACGCTTCATTCGCTTTTGTTCATACATCGCCTGGTCAGCCTGTTCGAGTAACTCTTCGAAACACGCCATGCGCTCGGGCTCGAGCGTCGCGACGCCGATGCTGAACGCGAGTTTGTGACTGCAAAGTTCGGAAGCGTTGTAGGCTTTCAGGTTTTCGTTGAGTCGCGTGATCGCGTCTTCTTTGCTTGCGTTCAGGTCCGTGACGAGCACGGTGAACTCGTCACCACCGAGGCGCGCGATGATGTCGGAGCTGCGGAAACTGCGATTCAGAATCGCCGCGGTTTGAATGAGCGCGTTGTCGCCTTCGTTATGTCCAAACTCATCGTTGATCTTCTTCATGCCGTCGAGGTCAATGAAAAGCAGCAGCAGTTTTTCTTTTTGACGGCGCGCGAAGTCGAAGTAGGGCGCGGCTTGTTTGAGTAGTCCGCGACGGTTGAAGAGACCAGTTAAATCGTCTTTAAGTGAACTGTTGCGCAGCGTTTCTTCGAGTTTTTTTCGTTCGGTGATGTCGCGGACGACCTGCACCAGCCCACCACCATCAACGCTCGAGATTGAGATTTCGAGTGGGAACGTTCCGCCGTTGAGTTTCAAACCCAACGCTTCGCCGCGCCACGAGCCATCACGCCAGACAGCGGGCATGATCTGCTCCTTGATACGAGCGAGCTCTTCGTCGAAGTAAAACATTTCCCAGCTCGCGCCGATCAAGCGCACGGGATCCGCGTAACCAAAAATCTTTGCGTAGGCGTCATTGAGGTAAATGCAGGCGCCGTTATGGTCGATGATGGCCATGCCATCCATCGACGCTTTCATCGCGGCTGCTTGTTGGGCAAGAGAGCCGGCGGCACGTTTGCGTTCCGTGATGTCGCGGGCGACGACGGAAGCGCCCGTCATGGTTTTGCCTTCCATGATGGGGCAGATCGTCAGCGAGACGTCGATCGGAGTGCGGCCCTTCTTCAGGTGGACCATCTCGTGTTGCGTAACGTTTTCACCGCGCGTGACTTTTTCAAACAACAGGGAAGATTCCTGTCCGCGGCGATGATCGAACAGCATCGAGATCGGCGCGCCGAGAGCTTCCTTCGAGGTGTAACCATAAATGCCGCGTGCGCCGCGGTTCCAACTCATGATCACGCCTTCGGTGGTCACGCCGATGATGGCGTCGCGTGAAACGTCGACGATGCTTTGCAGGCTGGAGAGTTCGTGTCGAACGCCGGCGAATTGTTCCTGAGTACCGCGCCAGCCTTTCCAAAGGATGACGCTGGAGATTACTTGAATGATTACGAGCGTGACGACCAATTCAGTGAGATTCGACCCGAAGAGCTCTGACACGACGAAACAGGAACCAAGCGCGGTTGGAATCACGAAGGTAGGGAGGAGCCAGAGCTTTCGGCTGGCGCGGGAAATGAAGGAGTTGCTATCGAGAAACATAACCGGCTCAAGTAATGTTTGAATCGAGCAGAGCGAAGTGGAACTGGGATCACCACTCGTGGATTGTCAAAGCTTGCGGGCGACTGCCGCTCCTGCCTAAGCCAATCGTGTGCCAGTGTGTATTTGTCCACAAACGTCGTGTCGTGGACCATCCGGCTCAGTCAAACTAACCGGCGCCAAAGCAATCTGACGAAGAACTGATTATTTTGATTAGCCACAAAAGGCACAGAAGCACACAGAAGATTCTTAGCCGCTTTTGGAAGGGAGTTAAGTAATAGATGTTTGAGAGTGATGGTGCCGGAGGTCGGACTCGAACCGACATGAACAGTGAAGTTCGCCAGATTTTGAGTCTGGTGCGTATACCAATTTCGCCACTCCGGCTTGAAGGATGCACATGATAAAGCCGTTTTGAAAGTAGAGCAACCCAATCACATACTCGGTGTGGTTTGAGAGATTTCTCTGTGCAACCTCTGTGTTCTCTGTGTCTCGGTGGTGATTTCCGGCCAACACAACCACAGAGACACAGAGAACACAGAGGTTGCACAGAGAAGCAGCTCAAATTTTACAAGATTGACAGAACTTCATTAGCGGCGCGTAGTCCATTATCAAACGCCTCCTCGAACAGCGCGACGCCACTCAACTCCGAGTGCGCGAAGTGAATGGATCGAAACGGCTTCGCAGCTTCACGACGCGCGGAGCCCCACACGAATCCCGTTCGCGGGCGGATCATCGCGTGACCCCAGCGCATCACGTCCAAACGCTCAACTAACCCGCGCATGTCCGGATGCGCGCGCGACAGGTCGCTGAGCGTCACCTCAGCCCAGCCACGCCAGTCAGTGTCCAGCAAACGCGTCCGACCAACACGCGGATCGACATCGACAAACGGATAGTAATAAGTCAGCACCGTTGGCCCACGCTCGATCCCGCGCTGGTGCGTAGCCACCACATACCCGAGCGACGGACTCTCGTAAAAAACGTTGTCCCACGCGAGCGGAAAATCGCGCGGCCCGCGTTGCGGGCGATCTCTCAACGTCAGGTTCGCTACCATCCACGCGCCAAAATGAAACTCCGCAATGTGCGGCGGCGGGTTCTCGCGATACGGTCGCACGACGTAGCGCGCAATAAACTGCGGCGCCGCAAAGATCACTCGCTTCGCGTGAAAGCCGCGCGGCTCTCGTCCATTGTGATCGAGCGTGACCACATCAACGCCGTCGTCCGTCGGGATCAACTCAATTGCCGCACGATCGAGCTGAACGTTTGTTTTCGACTTCTCAAACAGGTGTTGGACCAGCCGGCCGTTGCCTTCAGGCCACGTAATCAGCGGCTGCGACTCAGTGTTCGGCGCCGGCGCGCGCGAGCAGAAGTAAAACAAACCGGCCCAGGCGCT
>DATNDM010000486.1:0-9473 GCA_035553235.1 Pyrinomonadaceae bacterium
TCACGTTCGTGCGTTCGATCTTTCCGCGACGCTCGATATAGATCGTGTCGTGCTTGTTGACGAGGATGTCAGAGATTGTCGGGTCTTTCAGTAACGGCTCGAGTTGCCCAAGTCCGAAGAGTTCGTGCTGAACGTCGCTGACCAGTCGCTCGCGCTCCGACACGGAGAGCGGCATCGCTTCCTGGGCCAAAACGGCTTCGGCAAGACGCGAGACTTCCGCATGGACCTGTTCGGGAGTAAGCGTTTGCAGCTTCGTCAGATCCATCCGGTTGATTAACGTCCGGTGGAGACGCGACTTCATCTCCTGGAACGAATGCTGCCCGGATCCATCCGCATCGGGTCCCGGAGCGTTGGTGTTATTGTTGCCGATTAATCTTTCACGAAGTGCCATGATGTTTGTTTATCCGCGGGGCTGCCGCTTGTTAGACCTTTTCCATCGAGGTTTGAAGTTTGAAATTCGGTTGGGCCGACTGCTTCTTCAGTAGCGAGGCCCAGAATGGACGGCGTTGTTTGTGCTCGTCGATCGGCGCGAGCCCAAGCGATATCTGCTGCGCGATACGACGAATCTCGAGTGCGATCTTTGACGTCGGCTCAGCCTGAACGAGCGGCGTGCCGAGATTGATCGATCCAACTGCTGTCTGGTAGTCACTGGGCACAAAGCCAACCACCGGCTCGCCCAGAAACTTTTCGACTTGCCTGAGATCGAGATCGATCTGCTTGCTCCAACGGTTCACGACGATGCGGACTTTCTTACGCGGATAGCCGAGCCGATCGAAGATCTCGAGCGCTCTTTGCGTACTGCGAATCGCGGGTATATCGAGCGTGAGGATCAGGACGATCTCGTCTGACTGGTCCAACGCAGCGAGCGTGATCGAATCGAATGTGTGCTGCGGATCGAGGACGACGTAGTCGTAGTGCTCGCGCAGTTTTTCCAGCACTTCGAAGATATGCTGCGGTTCGATCTCGTCAGCGGAGTCGGCTTCGTGCGGCGCGGCGAGTAACCAGAGGTGTTGCGAGTGTGGTGTGACGAGACTGTTGATAAGCGATTCGTCGAGACGTTGGCGTTTCTCGACCATGTCGGCGATCGAGTACTTCGCTTCGAGACCAAGAAACAGCGGCAGGTCGCCGGCCTGAAGATTGAGATCGACGAGCACTGTCTTCGAATTGGTAGCGGCTGCAAGATTGGTAGCGATGAATGAAGTGCCACAGCCGCCTTTGCTTGAAAACACGGAAACCATGCGGCCCTTCTTCTTCGGCGCTTCAACCTTCGTGGTGCAAAACTCCGAAATGCGATCCAGCACCGTGCGCAGTTCGTCGCCGCTGATCGGAATGCGCAAAAACTCACGCGCGCCCGCGCGCAAACTGCGCAGGATCAGATCGGTCGATGCATCCTGAGCGGCTGAGATTAGGGCGGTTTCCGGGCATTCGCTGGTTAGCTTCTCGATAAACTTCACTGCCTGATCGGCATTCGCGCCCTGCAGCGCGATGATCGCAGCCGCAGGCTTCAGCCGAACGATCTCTTCGTAAAGCTGTTCGGTATCGTTACCGCCGGCGAGCAGCTTTACACGAGGTTCCGCGGTTAGGGCTTTGCGGATGTCTTTGAAGTTTTCGAGTCCAGTGCTGAGGACTACTACTGAAATTGGTTCGGTCATCTGTTCCTCGTGATTCGTTAATTCGAATCCCACTGCCGGCGGCTGTCTTGGATTGACTAATGACAGAGTGCCTGGGGGTTTACGGTAGGCCCATCGCAATGGTGCAAGGCCGGGTCATCCGGAGCGATGTTCGAACGGCTGGCGAAATACTGGAGCCGTCCGGCAGTGGATTCGAAACTTGAGACTGGCATGCGTGTTTGCTCTTCTCTGTGCAACCTCTGTGTTCTCTGTGTCTCTGTGGTCAAATCAAACTCAACCACAGAGACACAGAGGACACAGAGGTTGCACAGAGAAATCCTTGTTCTAAACGTTGGCCGGTATGTAACCGGCGCTCTCGGCGCCGAGTGTCGTGGTGTAACTCGGCATCGTGATGGTCGTACCCACGATGGGAATAACAAACTGGAACTGATAACCAGTTATGCTCACCGAAACCGTTCCATCGTTCAGACCAAAATTGTTGTAGACGACGTTGACGTTTGCGGTGCTCAGGTTGTTCAGCATGGGCTGACCGCTGCCCGCCGGATCACCGTAGACCACGACGTTCTTCACTTCCTCAGCGCTTCCCGACGAATGCAGGACAGCGTAACGCGCGCCTCGCCTCGCCGCATCAGAGAGTGCGTTGTGAACCCACAGCGCGCGGCCGAATTCCAAAACCGCAAACATCGCCGTGGCAAACACAGTGACTCCGATTGCAAACTCAACCAGGGTTGAGCCTCGTTCATTCTTTTTGCAGCTCTTTATGTGCAGCATGGTTGTTTGCCTCTCAGACTGAAGGCTGCGTTAACAAAAACCGCATCGTTACGCTTGGCTTGACGTCGACGTTCGTCGACAGCGCATTGTTGTTGAGCAGCGCTCCAAGATTGACGATTGACTGGTGCTGGTAGTTGATGATGCTGATCTTGACAAGATCCGGCACGCCCGCAGTACCGCCAACGTACTGGACGTCGACGTTGGCAGCCGTCAATCCGGGCAACACCGGCGTACCAGTACCCGCAATGTTGCCGTAGACCACGAGGTTCTTAGCCTGCGCGACGTAATTCCCGGTACTGACTGACTTCGACGCGAGATAGCGCGCGCCTACACGTGCCGCTTTCGCTGCGGTCGTGTACTCGTAAAAGTAACGACCAAACTCAGCGACCGCGCCAAACAACACCAGCAGGATCGGTATGACGATCGCGACTTCGAGCAGCTGCACGCCGCGTTCGTCACTGCTAAAGCGACCCAGCCACAGCAGCCGGCGTGAACGTCGCGTGTTTCGAATTTTTCTTATGCGATGGTGCATCATGTCGGCCGCTCCTTATTTGTAAAGAACCGGCACCGCCAGCAAGCCGTTGACAGGTGCTCCGTTTGGATCGAAACCACCCTGGCCCATCACGATGTCGTCGATGTATTCAGCGACGAGATCGCCACCATTGCCGCTGCCGACTTTGTTCTGCAGAAAGAAGATGCCGAAGCGATCAAACTTGACCGTGTTGCGACCCTGGTCGTACTGGTCCTGCTTCACGATCGGAATCACAACGACGCGGCGACCATCGACGCCTTTGTTCCGCGGCGCCTGGGTCGGACTGCCGCTCTTGTACTGGTCGTAGTTGATGTTCTCTTTGATATTGGTATCCGGAGGCATGTCGGCCGGATTTACCTGCGCCGTTTGATAATCGTCGAAGCGCGTGTTCAAGCCCTGTCTTACTGCGCCCGCCGTGACACCGGTTTTAGTGTCCACTTCGTAAACCTGTCCCGGCGCTGCACACCTGTCGACACCAGATGCGAGACCAACGCGAACATCCTTACCACCTGATCCAGCCACTGCGAGAATCTGATAATTACCCGGCGAAACCATGCCGCCGGCGCTCGCGCGGAACGTGTAAACGTTGCCCGCTGTGATCGGAGTGCCGTAGTCGATCACCGACACAGGCAGGAAGTTGCAAAACATATTCAGCGGCACTGAAAGACCTGCCGTCGCCGTCGCTGTCAGAGTTTTACTGTTGCCCAAAACTGGCGCCGCAAATGAAACTCCGATTGCTGAATCAGGAGTCGTCACTTGCACGAAGCGAATCTTTGCAGCTTGTCCCTGCGCCGAGGCTTCGCTCATGTATGGACCATCCAGATTGACGGCGAACAAGACGTTACCGCGGGGGAAAGAAACGCCTGTCTTGTTGAAGTCGTAATTGTTCATCGACGCTACTGCGCGATCGACCGCTTTAGTGATCCCCAGTGGCGAAGTGTTAAGAGCGGATACCGCGGCCAGGGCCGAGGCATCCGCTGCATTTTGAAGTTCCGTCTTAGCGAGATAGAACCTGCTGATATCCACTCCCAGCCCGACTGCCAGCAGTATCGACAACATGCCGATTGCGGACGTGGCCAGGACCGAACCCCTTTCTCGTTTTCTCGTTACCGCTTTTTCCGTTGCTCTGTTCTTCATGTAATCCCCCTCTACTGCGAACGAAGACGTTTAGAGAAAAAGAGGGTTGCCAGTTACCAGGGTCTAACCGTGTCCGGGTTGAAGTCGACCTTCACCGCTTTCGCGACTGGCAGGGCAGTATTGTTGCTGCGCACGCTGCTAACTGATCCGCTCGTGCTGCTGGATTGCGTGGTCGTTTCGACCTTCTTCGACTTTGGCTCTGCGATCTGCGCCGGGGCGCCGGCTGGAGTCTGTTCGCTCTGACCCGAAATCTTGTAACCACTTTGGCCCTGGACGCCTTCACCCTTCGGCTCAACACCGAGCGGTGAGTTGCCCTTCAGACCATCTATTCCACGCAGGTTCGGCAGTTCGTCCGGGGTGACTGGCTTAACCATGTGCGCGGTCACGAAAAACATCAGTTCCGTTTCTTTCTTCTCGAATGACTTCGATTTGAAGAGCGCGCCGATCACCGGAATGTCACTGACGATCGGAATTCTCGACAGCGTCTTGGTTTCGTTGTTGTCGAGCAGGCCGGCCAACGCGAACGATTGACCATCGCGCAACTCAACACCGGTCTTGGCGCGGCGAGTGCGCAATGCGGGCACGACGAAACCGTTGAAGCGGACGCCGTTGTTGAAATCGATCGTGGAGACTTCGGGTTCGAGTTCGAGCCGAATGTGATCTTCGTCAATGATCGTCGGTTTGAAGTTCAGGCGGATGCCATACTCTTTCCAAACGATGGTGATGCCGTTGCTGCCGTTGCCGGTTTGCAGCACCGGTACCGGGAACTCGCCGCCGGCGAGGAAGCTCGCCTGTTGGTTGTTCATGGCAATCAGGTTTGGCTCGGCCAATTCACGGAACGCACCTTCAGTGCGGAGGAGCTTGAGCATGGCCGCGGTGTTGAGTGACCGATTGAAAAGCAGGACGTTAAGCGCCGGTTGCAGAAGTGCAGTGGCACTGCCGATGACGGAGTCGCTGATCTGGCTTGGACCACCACCGCTGTTCGCATAACCGCCGGTTGCGCCATTGGTCAGGAATGAAGTGCCGTAGTCGCGCAGCTTGTTGCGATTCACTTCAGCAACGCGGACCTCGAGTTGAACCTGCTCCGCACCGGTAACCGGCGAGGTCAGCATATTCACGGTCTTAAAGCCCGCTGCTTCGACAACGCTCTGCACTTGTGAAGAGATAGCGGCATTCGCGGCACTGCCGGAGATCACGACGGATCCGTTGGCCTGGCTGAGACGAACATCTTCTTTCGGAAACAGCGCGCGGATCTGCGAGTCGATCAGCGAAAGATTGGCGCGCACGTAAACGTCAAACACTAAAAACTGACCGCCGGTTTGCTCCCATGCAATGAAGTTGACCTGACCGAAAGCTTTTCCATTCACGAGCACCTGGTCCGGTGTGACGAGCACGGCTTCAGCAATCTCGGGATTCGACACTGAAAAACGGCCGACCGGGCGGTCGAAGTTGATCACGCGCGACTGTCCCACCAGAACGTTGACGGCAATCGAGTCTTTGTTCTGACTGAACGACGCCTTGTACGAGGTTTCCTGGGCGTGCGCGATGGAAACGGTAAAAATGGTAATCAGTGACGCCAGCAATAAACTCAGTCGGCGTGAAATTGGGGAACGGCTCTGCATGATCTTATGCTCCTTTTTTCAAGCGATCGTCGACGCGATCAACTAGTCTGGTTATGGAAACTCGACGTTGCGCTTCTTCGCGCCTTCGATCATTTCCACTTGCGTACGTGGAGTAGGTTGAGGAGCTGGGGCTGCTGTTTGAACCGGTTTCGGCGCTGACGTTGAAACTCTGTGAACCGGCTTCGACTCGGTCTTCGGCTGTTCACTCTTCAGTGAACCCGGCTCGGGAGCGACTGTCGCCTTCTCGCCGGTTAACAGACCGCGTTTGTTCACGCCTGGCGTCTGTTCGTCGCCCTGATCGATCTGGCTGCGCATGACGAGCTGGAGTTTGCCTTCGCTCGAGGCGAGCGCGAGTTTCTCTGCCTGCTCGGGTGTGACCTGAAGCGTCACAGCTTTCACGCTGTTGGCTTCGCGCTCATCTTTCGGCTTGTCGATGTTCTGACCGTTGGCCAGGACCTTGATGTTCTGCAACACGATCTTCGAGATCGGGTCCTGCATGCCGGAACCTTCGCGCGGATCGATCACGACGACTACGTCAACGAGAGTGCCCGGCATGATGAAACCGGAGATGCCCGCAGCATCGTCGACCTTCACCGTCATGGCGCGATAGCCTTCCGGAATGATCGCGGAGAGTCCGGCGGCCGTGCCTTCGGGCGCTAATCTCGATTCGGTGATCGGCTCGCGCGCGCCGATGTTCATCACGGCTACGCGTCCGGCCAGTTTTTCAGGAGATTCGAAAGCTCCGTCGGGAGTTGATTCCTTGGGAAACTGGACCACCATGATCTGCTCGGGAATAATCTTGCTCCCGATGGGAATCGCGACTTTCGCGACAGCAACCTTGTTCAGGTTCTTCGTGTAAGCCTGGGCGCTGGACAAATATTTGCTGACTGATACGGCAGCGAGCACTCCAAAAATCAGCGCCCCTACCAGGACTAAGAAGAAACGTTTGTTTCGCATGGGAATCAACCTCTCTGTTAAGCGTGAAATATCGCGGTTGCGATAATGGCGCCGATGGTGATCGCCACACCGTAGGGAATGGTGAGACGACGATCAGCAGGGACACTGAATTTGGGCATCTGCCAACCTGGTAACAAGCCGACGAGAATTTGCAGCACACGATGCATCGTGGTTGTGAAAACTCCCGAGCGCACGACTGAGATCAGGGCCAGCAATCCGCCGGTCAGAACGACCACCACAAAAGTCGGAAGCACGAGTTGAGCGCCGAGCACCGAACCAACGGCGGCGAAAAGTTTGACGTCGCCCGCGCCCATCGCTCCGAAGACGTGCAAGATGAACATTAAGATAAAGGCCAGTACGCACCCGCCGAGGCTGTTTAGACCACCCTGCCAACCGCCCATGATGACGTTCAAAGTGAGTCCGCTGATCAGAGTCGCGAGTACAAAAGGATTAGGAATGCGGCGATACCGCACGTCGTGGTAAATAATCAGCACGGCGAGCGGCACGAGAAAAAGTTCAACGACTGTTGCGGTAGGGCTCAGCATCTCGATGCAGAAAGGTGGCGGCGCACCCGTGTAAGTCGAACTTCACAAGGCGCGCCACCCGGCAAGCAGTTCAATGCTGGCTTACTTGATGTAGCCGGCCAGCGTATTAATACGTGAACCGATGTTGGTTCCGAGTAGCTGGAACGCAGCCACGGCCGCTAACGCTACGAGAGCTGCGGCAACGGCATACTCAGAAAGCTCAAGCCCCGTTTCGTCTTTCAAAAATTTCTTGAACATGATCGATTCCTTTCGTTAAAGGAATTGAAGGCTTGAGCCTTCCCTTCCAGCCGGCAGCAACTTGTCGGTTTGGCTGCCGGGTCGATTTCAACTCCACCGATTACTGGATCTTTCCGGCGAGTTCATTGATCTTGGCGGCGATGTTTCCACCCAACAGCTGGAAAGCGGCAACTGCTGCTAACGCGACGAGCGCCGCGGCAACTGCGTACTCCGAAAGTTCCAAACCAGATTCGTCTTTCAAGAATTTCCTGAACATTTCGATCAATCCTCCTCAATAAATTGAAGGCTCCGATAATTCCACCGGCAGCACACCGCTGCCGGGTCGAACGACGTCATAAAGAACTACTTAATCTTGCCGGCGAGTTCGTTGATCTTGGTGCCGATGTTGGTGCCCAACAGCTGGAACGCGGCGACAGCTGCCAACGCGACGAGCGCTGCGGCAACTGCGTATTCCGAAAGTTCAAGACCGGTTTCATCGCGGAAAAATCTCTTAATCATGTGGTTGCTCCTTTAGATTCGATTAGGCGTTGTGCGATGCGATTGCTTCGCGGACGACGAGGAGGTTTACAACCAGTGTGCCAGTGGTCCAACGTGGCTTTTTGGGACTTTGTGGTGGTGATTTGTAGCCCGCGGATGACAAGCCCGAGAGTGTGGACCAGCGTGATTAGTGTGGAAGGGCTTTGTTTATTAGCGCTGGGCCATGTCGCCCGCGGGCGACAACTATCAGCCACAAAAAGCACAAAAGGCACAAAACAGAAAGGAGGCCTTCTGTTTTGTGCCTTTTGTGCTTTTTGTGGCTAAGCCCGGTACTGCATGCCGGGTTCGGTGTCTTCCTGGAGGAAGTCTCCGATGTCGATCGCAAGACGCTTTAATTTCTTGTAGAGAGTTTGTCGCGATCCTAAACCGAGTGCCTCGCTGGTCTTGGCGACATTGCAATCGTGTCGTCTCAGAGTCTCAGTGATGACGCGGCGTTCGTAACTCTCGAGCAGGTCATCGAGCTTTGCTGCCGGAATTTCGTTCGACGCGCCCGCTGGATGGATTCTCGTGCTGATGTTCTCCGGTCGAATGTAACCATCGTCCTCCGCATAAAGCACGAGTCGCTCGATCTCGGCCGCGAGTTCACGAATGTTGCCTGGCCAGGAGTACGTCTCCAAAATCTGGATCGCGTCCGCGGTGATTCCAGAAATCGCGCGTTCATTCTTGCGCGCGTAGTGACTGACGAAATGTGAAATCAACGCGGAGATGTCTTCGCGTCGTTCGCGTAGCGGCGGCACTTTCAATGTCAGCGTCGCGATACGGTAGTAGAGATCTTCGCGGAAGAGATTTTCACTGACGAGTTTCTCGAGATCCTTGTGCGTCGCGGCGATCACGCGCACGTTGACTTTGCGTGGCGCCCGCTCACCGAGCGTATGAATCTCACCTTCCTGCAGGAACCTGAGTAGCTTTGGCTGGAGTGGCAGCGGCAGATCGCCAATCTCGTCGAGAAACAACGTGCCGTTCTCAGCAGAGCGAATCAATCCGGCCTGGTCTGACATCGCACCAGTAAACGTTCCGCGACGATGACCAAACAACATGCTTTCAACCAACTCAGCCGGCACCGCAGAACAGTTGAAAGGAATAAACTCGCTTTCAGATCGCCGGCTCAGACGATGAATCGCGCGCGCGATCAGTTCCTTACCCGTGCCCGACTCTCCCGTGACGAGAATCGTCGAATTGGAATCCTTGATCCGTTCGACATTACGCGCGACGTCGGCCATGGCGCGACTACTGAACACCATTCCGGGCAACGAGCTGGTGGACGACGCACTCACGGGTTTTGTTGCCGTGGGGACTACATTTACTGACTGGTGTGAGTGGGCCAAATGCGCGACGTCGCTGAGCGCATTGAGTTCTTTGGCTTGTTGCGTGGTTAGTGGTCGCACACAACGTCCGTAAAGAGCAGCGCCTTCACGTACTGGTGAGGGGAGTGCAAGCAACAGGCAGATGGCGCGATCGCCTTCAGTCGCGGGTCGCGGTTGGCCTTTGTTTGTGAAAATCTCCT
>DATNDM010000487.1:0-3242 GCA_035553235.1 Pyrinomonadaceae bacterium
TGCCGCGCCCAGATTTGAGCGCACGTCCACTCTCGCCGGATTCGTCGCCAGAATCGCGAGATAGCCGCGCACAGCGCCGTGCAAATCTCCGCTCTGATGCAACTGCGTGGCACGCTCAAATTCGCGTTCGACAGCGGCAGCAGAATCCTGTCCTGAGGCGGCGCCCGCAAGCAGTGCTCCCCAAACAAACAGCGAAATTACCGCAACCACACTGCGCCGCTTTTTTGTTGCCATTTATTAATCCAGGCGAGCTGAAAATCGATGAGAGTATACAACACAGCAGCGGAAATCTGTGGCATACTGAACGCAAAAAATGAGATCCTTTTTGAGTCTTTTACTCAGTATTGTGACCGCATTTTCGCCCCTCGTGGTGTGGGGTCAAACTACTGCGCAGGATCAGGACGAAGTGATCCGTGTGCGCAGCAATGAAGTGCGCCTGGACGTGGTCGTAAAGGATAAAAAGGGTCGTCCGATCAAAGACCTGAACGCGGCTGATTTCGAGATACTGGAAGACGGCGTGCCACAGAAAGTCGAATCCTTCCGGTTCGTCTCGAGGGAAGCAGGCTCGAATGTAGCAGAGAAAAAGGACGATAAGTCAGCGGAGGTCGCAACGCCCGCGCCGGCAATACCCACGAAGCGTTCCGCTCCAACCGTCACTGCGCTGGTTTTCGATCGACTGTCACAAGAAGCCCGCTCACTAGCCCGCAAAGCCGGACTCGCATACGCCGAAGAAGGCATGGCGTCCGGCGGATTCACCGGGGTCTTCGGTATCGATCAATCATTGCGCACGGTTCAACCCTTCACTGACGACGCCGCATTAATAAAGGACGCGGTCGAGCGAGCGACCGGAACGGCAACCTCTACTTACGCGTCCGGGGGGACGAAGATACGCGAGAACACGGAACGCAGCATCGCTCTCGACCAGCAAGTCTCATCAGCCGCGAGTAACGCCGCAGCGGCAGGCGCCGCCCGAAACAGTGGTGCGGCTACAGCGGCGGGCGAAGCTTCCGGCCAGGCACGAGCGGAGCAGATGTTGCTCGAGATGCAGAACCAGATGCTGGACCATTACGAGCGACTCGAACGCGACCAGGAGGGGTTCGCGACCATCAACAGCCTGCTCGCGGTGATCAGTCCCATGCAAAATCTGCCGGGACGAAAAACCATCATCTTCTTTTCGGAAGGTTTGAAGCTGCCGCCCGCCGTGCAACAGAAGTTTCCGTCCGTGATCAATGCGGCGAATCGCGCGAACGTCAGTATCTATTCCATTGACGCCGCGGGATTGCGAATCCAGAGTGGAACCGCGGAAGCAGCGCGCGAGCTCAACTCGCTTGCGGGAGCACGAATGGCGCAGCAGGCCAGCGGCAACGACCGCGCCGGTAACGGTCCGTACATGCGGGCGCTCGAGCGCAATGAGGATCTCTTGCGCTTCGATCCGCGCAGTGGCCTCGGATCGCTTTCAGATCAAACGGGTGGATTTCTGATTCACAACACCAACGATCTGGTTTCCGGGCTCCGCCGTATCGACGACGATATGAATGGCTACTACTTCCTCACTTACGTGCCGAAAAACAAGGATTACGACGGTCGCTTCCGGCGCATCAGTGTGAAAGTCGCGCGGTCCAATGTCGACGTGCAGTCGCGGCAGGGTTACTACGCTGTTGAGTCTGTCGGTGAACTTCCGATGCTCGATTACGAAGCGCCGGCAATTGCGGCGGCTCGGAAAAGCGACACGAAGCAAAGCTCGCTACGAAGCACAGCGCTGAGTTATCCCGCGCCCGGACGAGACGGACTGACTTTGATCCTCGCCGAGGACAAGCTGAGTTCGTTCAAGTTTGCCTCGAGCAGCGACAATAAAACCTACAACACCGATTTTTCGATCGTCGCACTCGTGCGAGACGAGTCTGATCGAGTGGTTCAGAAGCTCAGCCAACATTATGGCTTGACGGGCAGTATCAATGACTTAAACGCCGCCCAAAAGGAAGACGTGGTTTTCTATCGCGAAGCCCAACTGCCGCCCGGTAAGTACCACGTTCAAGTCATCGCTTATGACGCCGCCACCGGTGCAGTCAGCGTCAACACGACGCCTTTGCAAATTTCAGCGAGTGATCCGAACAAACCGCGATTGAGCAGTGTGGCCGTGCTGAAGAAAGCGGAACGCTTGACGCCAGCGGAGCAGCAACGCGATCAGCCGCTGCACTTCGGAGAGCTACTCGTCTATCCGAATCTCGGCGAGCGGATCGTGGCGAAACAACTCGCTTACTTCTTTACCGCCTGGCCGCCGAAGGGCGCGACGAAGCCGATGCAGTTGACGCTCGAGATTCTTCAGAATAATCGCGAGATTGGTAAGACGTCGGGCGATCTTCCGGCCGCTGATGAACGTGGTCAGATCAAGTACGCGGGTTCGTTTGGGATTGATAAGTTTCAGGCGGGCGAATACGAGCTTCGAGTCACCGTCAGTGATGGGCAGAGTAGTGTGACCCGATCAACTACCTTTCTCATCGGACAGTAGTTCACAAAAAGCACAAAGAAGCCCACAAAAAGCACAAACAGATCAAACCTGTCTGCCTGTCAAACATGTCTGCCTTGTCAACCTGTCTGCCTCGTCAACATGTCTGCCTTGTCAACATGTCTGGCTGGTCTACACGTCTGGCCCTATCGGCAATTCTTTTTTGTGTTTTTGTGCCTTTTTGTGGCTAATCTTTCTTCTTGTCGATTTGAAGCGCGAGGGCTTTGGCTTCGGTGATGAACTCGCCGCGTGGCGCCTGTTGAATGTAGGTGTGGACTGAGCGGGCGGCGTCCGTGAGATCGCCGCGACTCATGTAGATGCGAGCGAGATGATAGTGCGCCGCGACGCATTCCTCACCGCCCATGATCAAGGCACGCGTCAGTTCGGCTTCCGCAACTTCCAGATCACCCATTTCCAGTTTGGCGATTCCGATCCACAGTCGGGCGACGGGGCGCGTGCTGTCGATCGCGACTGCCTGATTCAACAACGAAAGCGCGTCGGTATAATTTCGTCGTTCAATCTGGACCAGGCCCATGTTGAACTTCGCGTTGAAGTTTCTCGGATCGTCGCGCAGGACGCTCTCAAAATACTCCTGCGCTTCGTCGAGTCGCTTCAACTTCAGATACTGCGCTCCGAGATCGTTACGCGCAGCGAGATACTCCGGATAAATCGTGATCGCCTGCTGAAAGTGAGTCGCGGCTTCCTGATAGTTCCCTTTGCTCACAAACTTCAAACC
>DATNDM010000488.1:0-4550 GCA_035553235.1 Pyrinomonadaceae bacterium
GGGTTTTGTTTCTCGCCCGTGGCCTGTTTGATCAGTTTTGCCAGCTCGAACGAGATGGGGAAAGCGAGATCGCCGAGCTCCGGGCGCGGCGGCACTTCAGCGGGCAGTTGATTCAGTTCGACGCCGAATAGCTCACGCGCCGCGGTCCGGATGCGGTCTTTAAGTTTTTGCTGTAGCTCGATTAAGGTCATGCGACAAAAGGGCAGAGTATATTTATTGCCGCGAAAAAGCACAAAGCCGTCCGCAGATTACGCAGATTAACTAACAGAGTTCTGTGTAATCTGTGGACGGCTTTGTGCCTTTTTGTGGCTAAAGATCGATCTGATACCATCGACCGTTGCCTGGAAAATGAGAACTCTCTACTTCGACTGTTTTGCCGGCGCGAGCGGCGACATGATACTCGGCGCGATGGTGGCCGCGGGCGTTGATCCAAACTTCCTGCGCGAACAACTGTCGCTGTTGCCCGTGAGTGGTTTCAGTCTCGACTTCGAAACCGTCAATCGCTCCGGGCTGAGTGCAACATACGCGCGTGTCGAGACCGCACACGAGCACAAACATCGGCACCTTTCCGACATCAAACAGATCATTGAAGGATCTGATTTATCAGACGCGGTGAAACAACGTGCCGTGCAGATCTTCACGCGGCTTGCCGAAGCGGAGGCGCGCGTTCACAACGAGCCGGTCGATCACGTTCACTTTCACGAAGTCGGCGCGCTCGATGCGATCGTCGATGTAGTCGGCGCCGCGATTTGTTTCGACGCTCTGAAAATTGCTCGATTCGTTTGCTCTCCGCTGCACGTCGGCAGCGGCATGGTGAAGATGGCGCACGGGCAGTTTCCGATTCCGCCGCCCGCCGTTACTGAGTTGTTGCGCGGCGTCCCTTTTTACGCAACCGAGATCAAAGGCGAACTGCTGACGCCGACCGGCGCGGCGATCATCACGACTGTGTGTAGCGAGTATGGTCCGATTCCGGAAATGAAGACTGAGATGACGGGCTACGGCGCGGGCACGCGCGAGTATCAGGATTTTTTGAACGTGCTGCGCGTGATGATCGGTGAAACAGAAGTGAGCAGCGCGACTGACGAGCGTTTGTGGATGCTCGAAACTAACCTCGACGATGCATCGCCGCAGATCATCGGACACGTCATGGATCGCGTGCTCGAGCTCGGCGCGCTCGACTGTTTCTTCACGCCCGTGCAGATGAAGAAGAACCGTCCCGGCGTGCTGTTATCGGTGCTGTGTGGGCGTGATGAAAAAGAAGCGGTGATGAAGTTGTTGTTTACCGAAACGACGACGCTCGGCGTGCGGAGTTATGAAGTCAACAGGCGTGCGTTGCAGCGCAGCGTCGTGCGTGTGGAAACGCAGTATGGACCGATAGATGTTAAAGTAGCGCATCTCGACGGGCGTGTTGTGAACGAGATGCCGGAGTTTGAGCAATGCCGCCAGGCTGCCGTAAACGCGGGTGTGGCGGTCAAGATAGTCGAAGACGCGGTGCGCGTGGCAGTCGCAAAACTCAACCACGGATAATACGGATTGGAATGGATATGGCTGTTGACTTGGAGCGAATCGCACAGGGCGTGCGACTAATTTTGGAGGGTATCGGTGAAGATCTCGATCGACCGGGCTTGCAGGAGACGCCGCAGCGGGTCGCTGAGATGTATGCGGAGTTGACGGCCGGCATGCACGAGGACCCGACGCAGCACGTGATACCGCTGCCGGGCGACAAACACGACGAGATGGTGATCGTGAAAGACATTTCCATAGCGTCGTTGTGCGAGCATCACCTCGCGCCCTTTGTCGGTCGGTGTCATATCGCCTACATTCCGAAGGGCGGTCGCATTCTCGGTATCTCGAAGCTCGCGCGGCTCGCGGAGACTTTCTCGCGGCGCCTGCAACTGCAAGAGCGTTTGACCACCGATATTGCAAACACTTTGTTTGAAGGACTCAAGCCGCTCGGCGTCATGGTCGTCATCGAAGCCGAACACACGTGCATGACGTTGCGCGGCGTGCGCAAGGCTAACGCGAAGACGGTGACCTCCGCGCTGCTCGGCGGCTTTCGTTCCGACCCGCGCACACGCGCCGAAGCAATGGCGCTCATTAAAGGAAGGGACTAAATGGCTCGAATCATTTTTGCACTCACACTTATTTTGGTCGCCTTTGGCATCGTCGTGCCTCAATCCAGGGTGTCGCCGTCCGGTCTCAATGAACCGACACTCAAGGCGCATATTCGGTATCTGTCGGACGATTTGCTCGAAGGCCGCGGCACGGGCGCGCGTGGTGGCGAGCTCGCCGCGAAGTACATCGCGGCGCAACTCGAAGCCCTCGGCGCGAAGGGCGCTGGCGAGAACGGTAGCTTCTTTCAACCTGTGTCGCTTGTCGGCGTGAAGGCTGATCCCGGCACGGTGTTGACGATCTCGGGCGCGAGTGGCAGTGAGAATTTCAAGTTTGCGGATGACTTCGTTGCGTTCACCGGCGCGCAAACCGGGTCAGTCGACGTCGACGCGGATTTGGTATTCGTCGGTTATGGAATCAACGCGCCCGAGCAGAAGTGGAACGACTACAAAGGTCCTGACACTGACTATCGCGGGAAGATCCTCGTGATGCTGGTGAACGATCCGCCCGCGACTACAGCGGAGCCGAATCTCTTCGGCGGCAGGGCGCTGACTTACTACGGTCGCTGGACGTACAAGTACGAAGAGGCTGCGCGTCGCGGCGCCGTTGGGGCGATCTTGCTGCACACCGATCAGTCGGCAGGTTATCCGTGGAGTGTAGTACGGACGTCGAATGGTTCGTGGCGCTTCGATATCGCGCGCACGCCGGGCGACACCACGCCGTTTTTACAGTTTCGATCGTGGGTGACGGACGATGCTGCACGTCGTTTAATGAAACTCGCTGGACAGGATCTCGATGCTTTGCGTGCTAAGGCAGCAACGCGCGATTTTCAACCAGTAAAACTCGGATTGAAAGGCAAGTTGAATCTGAAGAGTGAAGTGAAGCGTGTGGCGGCGCCGAATGTCGTCGGCGTGATCGAAGGCAGCGATCCGAAGTTGAAGAACGAGTACGTTGTGTATTCGGCGCACTGGGACCATCTCGGCGTCGGCGCGCCGGACAAAACCGGCGACACGATCTATAACGGCGCGCTCGATAATGCTTCCGGCATCGCTGTCGTGCTTGGGATTGCGGTCACGATCGCGAACATGCCCGCGGCGCAGCGGCCGAAGCGGTCGAGCTTGTTTCTGTTTCCGACGGCAGAAGAGCAGGGTTTGTTGGGCGCGGAATGGTACGCCACGCATCCAGTTGTGCCCCTCGATAAAACCGCCGCGAACGTAAACCTCGACTCGATGAACGTGCTTGGGCCAACACAGGATTTCATTCCACTCGGCGCTGAGCGTTCGTCGCTGAAAGCTGTGGTCGAAGCAGTCGCACGCAACATGAATTTGCGCGTGTCGGAGGATTCGCGACCGGAGCAGGGATCGTTCTATCGCTCGGACCATTTTCCGTTTGCGAAGGCGGGCGTGCCGTCGATCAGTTTGAAAGAGGGAAATGAGTACGTGGGCCGGTCGAAGGAATGGGGCGAGGAGCAGTTCAAAGCGTACAACTCGGCGCACTATCACCAGCCGTCCGACGAGATGCGCGATACGTGGGACTTCCGCGGGATGATCCAGGAAGGTGAGATCGCGCTGGCGATCGGACGAATGATTTCCGATATGCCGGAGAAGCCCAGGTTTAATGCTGGCGACGAGTTCGCGAAGCCGACGCGATAAAACTTTTCACGCAAAGGCGCAAAGGAAGCAAAGAAATTTCCGACTTCTTTGCTATCTTTGCGCCTTTGCGAGAAAACTATTTTTGAAAGATGAACACTTTTTACGTCACAACACCAATCTATTACGCCAACAGTCTGCCGCATCTCGGACATCTCTACACGATGATCGTGGCGGACGCGGTCGCGCGTGGAAAAAGACAACGTGGGATCGAAACGTTCTTCCTGACCGGCACCGACGAACACGGCATCAACATCGAACGCGCCGCGCAGAAGGCGGGACGAACGCCGAAAGAACAAGCCGATTACGTCGTCAGTTACTTCACGAAGATGACGAGCGAGTTTGGTCTCGACACCGCGCACGGCGGCTACGACATCTTCATGCGCACGACCGAGCCGTTTCATTACGAGGGCGTGAGCGAGCTCTGGCGCCGGATCGTCAAAGCGAAGACTCCGAAGGGTCGCGACGCGATTTACAAGGGCCACTACGAAGGCTGGTTCTGTGCTGCGTGTGCTGAATACAAAACTGAAGACGAGTATCAGAAACCGAAAAACGAAGGCGATCCGCCGACGTGCCTTATTCACGACACGCCGCTCGATCGCGTTTCGGAAGAGAGTTACTTTTTTCGTCTCTCCGATTACGACGAAGCGCTGTTGTAAGTGTTTGAGAGTCGGCCTGATTTCGTGAGACCCGATTACAGGCGTAACGAAGTGATCAGCTTCGTGCGTGGCGGGCTTCAGGATCTGTCCGTGAGTCGTTTGAAGACTTCGGTGAGCTGGGGCGTGCCCG
>DATNDM010000489.1:0-7967 GCA_035553235.1 Pyrinomonadaceae bacterium
TGAAGCGTGCGGGGTTTGAAGAGTTTCGTGACGCGGCGGAACGACTCGCGCAGGAGCACCAGTCGGCAGGCATTCGCCTGGAATTGACGGGGCCGTGGCCCGTCTATAACTTTTGTGAGGTGACGTGATCACCTCTGCGTAGTCTCTGCGTCTTGGCGGTTACATGTTTCTTCTACCGCAGAGGCGCAGAGGACGCAGAGACGACGCAGAGGTAAATCAAACAACTTATGTCGGACTTCGATCAAATAGTTGTCGGCGAAGAGTGGGAGAACACGGATCTCTCCCTTCTCGAAACACTCGATCACGTGCTCAACCGCGGTCTCGTCATCGCGGGCGAGATCACTATCGCTGTGGCAGACATCGATCTGATCTTCGTGGGTCTGAACGTGATGGTGAGCTCGGTCGAAACGGCCCAGGAAGTCTTACGGAAACGCGCATCAAACGAATGAAGCTCTACGCATACTGTCTCGCGGAAGACCTCAATTCGTTGAACGATGCCACCTCCGGTATTTCAGGCGCTCCCGTTAGGTTGTTAAAGATCGATAACCTCGCGGTGCTGATCAGTGACGTCGACGTGGTTCCGGTCACTCGCGAACACGCACTCACCCACGCGGCTGTCGTACGCAGCATTCTGGACCAAACAACTCCGCTTCCATTTCGATTCGGCACTCTCGTGACTGAACAACAACTCAGAAACTACATCTCCACTCACAAGCCCGCACTCGAAAACAAACTCGCACACGTGCGGGGCTGCGTCGAGATGAGCGTCAAAATCATTTGGGAACTCCCAAACGGCAAACAAACCGATGCGGTCAACGGCGAACGACAAGGCGCGGGAACTACATTCCTCGTAGAAAAGCGACGTGAGATCCTCGGCGACGAGCAACGATCAAAACAAGCCGCCGAGATTTCAGACTGGCTCCGCGCCGAAGTGACTGGCTTAACTCGCGATGAGCAGATCACCCTTCGACCGTCCGAGAGATTGCTGCTTTCTGCCGCACACCTCATTGAACGAGTTAGTATTGGTCAGTACCGCGTACAACTCGCAAAGGCGCGGAAAAATCGGCCTGACTTACACTTTCTGGTCAGCGGTCCGTGGCCGCCGTATAGTTTTGCAAACATTGAACTTGAGTTTCCTACGCAGTTCGGAGTAAGCTAATGCCGTTTTCCCCCGAAAATCCCCTTTCGGCTGAGCCAGAGATCGAGACTTCGCATGCGGACGAGTTTGTCGAGCAACTCCGTTGCGTCGCAGACACCCTCCCGTCGCGAATAAATATCGATGCGCAGAGTGTCGAGCAAGGTCTGGCGAAGCTAGTACTTACTTTGATCGAGTTCATCCGGCGTCTGTTGGAAAAACAGGCGGTCCGCCGCATGGAGGGCGGGGATCTCTCACCTGAACAGATCGAAGAGTTGGGGCTTGCGCTGATGAAGCTGGAAGCCAAGCTTCAGGAGCTGAAATCTCAGTTCGGATTAGAAGATGAAGATCTCAATCTCGATCTCGGTCCAATCGGACGCTTGATTTAGCAGTACGCATCTTGCTCGGCAGGAGTCATACGATGGTGGCGGCCATCTGAGCTTTTTGAGTAAAGCCGCCCCCTGATAGTGGAGGGCGAAAGTGTCCAGCGAGCGGTCTACTCTGATAACGGCCCGTCCCCCGGGCCTGGTTGATGTTCTCGACCGTATTCTTGATAAAGGACTGGTGATCGCTGGCGACATCAAAGTGTCACTGGCGAACGTAGAGCTACTTACGTTGCAAATCCGTCTGCTGGTTTGCTCAATCGATAAAGCCGAGCAGATCGGTTTGAACTGGTGGCGCTACGACACAAACCTGACGACCCGGGCCGAGCGCGCGGAAGCGGAAAACGTTGAACTGCGCGAGCGGCTGACCGAGCTCGAACAGGAAATCAGAAAACTTGCGGCGGCGAATAACGCGGCCGCGAGTGTTGAGACAACCGAAGTTGTAACCAGTCGCCGTGCGGGGCGCAAAGCAAGAGCGAAACGTCGTATTACTTAGTGGAGCCTGATGGAAAGGTTTTTTGAGAAGAGCAGTGGGCGCCGTGAAACCTCGCGTGAGCTCGTATAACACTTCTAAAAAAGGAACCGAAGCAAATGGCTGTCGAAAGAGCACCGGGCGGAACTAGCTTAATTGACGTCCTTGACCGCGTACTCGACAAGGGTATCGTCATCGACGCCTGGGTGAGGATCTCCCTGGTGGGTATTGACCTGATCACGATTGAAGCTCGAGTAGTTGTTGCCTCCATCGATACGTACCTGAAGTACGCTGAAGCCGTAGGCTTGACGCCGGCAGTTTCGCGACCCGCATTGACGCCGGGCGCCGAAACGATTGAAACCGAAACTCGCCGGCGTGAAACCAGAACGTCGCGAGGTGAAACGACGCCCGTTGGGTGAGTAGGGCTCGATCATTGGGACATCGGTTATGGGAGAAATCCCCGCAGAACTAGCTTTTCAAACCGCCCCATCACTTTCGGAGGCTGAGCGGTCCAGCCCGCGCGCGCGCCAGTATGACGTCTTTATCGAGACGACCACACAGATGCTGGCGACGCCGAAGCTCCAGGAGCGGCTCCTCCTCGCGCTCGAAGCAATATCAACCAACTTCGGCCACCGGCAGGCAGCCATCGCCATCATTAACGAACGCGACGCCGAGTTGCGGATTCGCGCTGCCGTTGGTTTCGACGGAGACCTTTCCGCCACGAAGACCGAGATGCCGCTCGATTCGAGTGCTGCCTGCGTCCGCGTCATTCACGACGCGCAGCCGTTGTGGATCTCGATGGAAGAAGACGAGGCCTCACGCAGTCTCTTCGGCAACATGGGCTGGCGATCCGACGTCCTCGCTGTTCCACTCTTCGGCATTTCGGAAATCCCGGCACGTCCGAGCGCTGTTAGAGCCGGCAATCAATACTGGGCGTTCGAGCCAGGCGCGAGAATGGGCGTGCTGTATGTCGGCGCGAATCAGGATGCTGTTGATAGCGAATCATTAACTCTCATAAAACGATTTGCCGAGCGCATCGGCATCGTTGCCTCTCTTGCCTCACATCAGGAACGGCTTGTCAGTACAGTCACGAAGTTGCAACGCGAGCGACAGTGGATCGAGTCGATCATGAAATCGGTCGCGGATCCGATCGTGCTCACGGATCTCGACAACCAGATTTTGTTACAGAACCGGCGTGCTGAAGAACTGTTCAGCGGTTCTGCCAACGCGGGCGAAGGCAAACGCCGCGCGTTGAAGATGAACGATCTTTTGTTCTCCGCTTACCTCTCGAGCGCCACTGTTTCTTCGTCGGAAGTTATTCAACGTGACATCACGCTCGTCGATCCCATCGAAGGATCCGACATTCACTTCGAAGTAATCTCGACGCCGGCTGCGAACTCGCGCGGTGAGCCGCTCGGTCTGGTCTCGATCTTTCGTGACGTTACTGACCTGCGCGAAGCTAATGAAGAGCTCGCGCGTAACTTCGTGAAGCTGCAACAGGCTGAGGCTGAATCGCGTCGCGAGCGCGATCGTCTCGACCTGATCATCGAGAACGTGGGACATCCGATTGTGGTCTGTGATTCGGCGGGTAACTTTATCTTATTCAACCGGCGCGCGGAGTTGTTGTTTCAGGAGAATGAGTCGGTCACGCTTTCAGCATCTACGGCGGTTCGGACGAATGCAGTCAAACTCACTTCGTTTATCTCCACGCTGGCATCCGCGTCAGAAACAGGACGTCAGGCCGAGATCGAATTGATCGATCCGGAAGATGGTCGGGCGTTGCCGATGGAAATTACAGCGCGCGAGGTTTTGGACGCGACGGGCCAGGTGACTGCCGTAGTTTCGATCCTTCACGACTTGACTGAGATTCGCGAACTCGAGCGACGTCGCGTCGAGCAACAGTTGTTTGAATCAGAGAAACTCGCTGCTGTCGGGCGTCTCGCGGCATCGATCGCTCATGAAGTGAACAATCCGCTCGAAGCGATCAAGAACGCCCTTTACCTGATGCAGGTTAACGGCGAAGGCGATAAAAACTCGCGCTTCCTCGAGATTGCGAGAAAAGAAACGGAGCGCGTGTCGCACATCATCCGGCAGATGCTTGGCTTTGCGCGCCGGCCCGGTGAGGTTGACTGGGTCGACGTTAACCAGTTGCTCGAAGAGACGCTGGTCCTGCTGGAGAAGAAGATGCGCCAACTACGCATCAGGATAACCAAGTCGTTTGACGACTCGCTGCCGCGCATCAAAGCACGAGCCGATCAATTGCGACAGGTGTTTCTGAATCTGATCATCAACGCGCAGCAGGCGATTGAGGGTGACGGCGAGATTCTGATCTCCACTTCGCGTTACGAACAAGCGTTGCAGCCGTCGATCGTTATCCAACTCACTGATACCGGCGTTGGTATCGCGGAAGATGATCTGACCCGCATTTTCGATCCGTTCTTCTCTACTGGTAAGAAAGGAACCGGGCTCGGTTTGTGGGTCACGCAGGACATTGTGAGACAACACGGCGGTCGCATCGAAGTGAGCAGTGAAATCGGTCGTGGGACGGTGTTTAGCATCGTGCTTCAGGTTGAATCCCCAATCCTGGAGGACCAGAAAAGCGAATCCAGGTTAGCGGCTAGATGAGTCAATCGTTCAATCAATCGGGAAACGGTATGCCCTTCGGTGAGATGGGCGGGTTCGTTCCGTTCTCCCAGGCTGCGCGACTGCTGGTCGTCGACGATGAAGAGAGTCTGCGCATCACGACGGCCGCGATCTTTGAGAATGAAGGTTACGTAGTCGACACGGCGTCGAGCGGCGACGAGGCCATAGATCTGATGAATCGATCAGACTACGACCTTGTGCTCACCGACTTGCATATGGAAGGCGGGGATGGTCTTTCCGTGCTTAACCGGATTCGGCGTCATGCGCCACTCACGATCTCAGTTGTGTTGACCGGATTTGCTTCCGTCGAATCGGCCATCGCTGCGTTGCAGGAGGGTGCGTACGACTATCTCGTCAAACCCTGCGATATCGAGAGCATGAAGCACACTATTCGCCGGGGTGTCGAGCACCGGCGCCTCATGCTCGCGGAACAGAAAGCACGCGCGGACCTGCAACAACTAAATCTCGATCTTGAACACAGAATCGAAGAGCGCACGGCGGAACTCAAACGACTCAACGTCGAGCTTGCCGAAGCCAATCGATCCAAAGACGTCTTTCTTGCCACCCTCTCACACGAGTTGCGCACGCCGCTCACGCCCGTCGTCGGATGGATCAAACTCCTGCGCAGCGGCACGCTTGACGAGAAGAGCGTCGCGCAAGCGCTGGACGCGATTGAACGCAACGCCTGGCTCCAGTCGAGATTGATAGACGATCTGCTCGACACGTCTCGCATCGCCACCGGAAAACTTCATTTCGAACCGAAGCCGACGGATCTGAATGTCGCGGTGAAGGCGGCGGTCGATACGGTGCGTGCGTCGGCGGCAACCCGCAATATCGATTTATCAATGACGTTGTGGCCGTCCAGCCTGATCGTGCTGGGTGAGCCGGTTCGGTTGCAGCAGATTGCGTGGAACCTTGTTTCGAATGCGATCAAGTTCACCGAGTCTGGCGGCAAAGTGAGCATCACGACTCAACTCGACGGTACACAGGCGCAGCTTACGGTTGTGGACTCTGGTGTCGGGATCGCTCCTGAGTTTTTGCCACACGTCTTCGACCGTTTTCGCCAGGCAGATGGCTCGACGTCGCGACGGCATGGTGGCCTCGGTCTGGGATTGGCGATCGCCGATGCGCTTGCGAAGATGCATGGCGCTCATCTGGAAGCGAAGTCAGACGGCGTCGGGAAGGGCGCGACGTTTTCTTTGCGAATGGAACTGGCGCCTTCGGAAAAAATCGCTCCCGAACCAGTGGGTACGAAGCACCACTCACTCGAGGGCCTCGAAGTTTTGGTCGTGGAAGACTCGCCCGACACGTTGTTGTTGTTGAGCACGATCTTCCGTCGCGAAGGTGCGAATGTCACGACTGCTTCATCAGCGGCAGAAGCACTGAGCCGCGCTCTTGCGAATCGCCCGCACATTATCGTCTCGGATATCGGGATGCCCGACGTTGATGGCTATCAACTGCTCGAACAACTCCGCCTCATACCCGGCCTCAGCGACGTTCCCGCCATCGCCGTCTCTGGTTATGCCAGTGAAGACGATCGAGAGCGCGCACTCGCGGTCGGTTACCTCGCCCTCGTCCCCAAACCCATCGACGTCGACGTCCTCTTCAACTTGATCAACGACCTCAAGGCCCCTGCATCCTGACCACAAAAAGCACAAAAGCAAGACAACAAAACCACCAAAAGACTCCTTAAATGTTTTGTGCCTTTTGTGCCTCTTCGTGGCAAAAACCTAACACAGACAAGTAGTTGACAAAATCAAGTTTGTAACTATAATGGTTACAAAACGGCGGCGCGTAGTTCCCCGGACAGCTTGATATGTCGACAAATAGCAGGTTCGCGGTAGCGGTTCATGTTTTGAGTTTAATGGCCTGGTCAGGCGAAGAACCCCTTAAATCCGAACAGGTTGCAGAAAGCGTAAACACAAATCCGGTCGTGATCCGGCGCATTTTGAAGGAACTCGCCGAGGCTGGACTCGTTGTGTCCCAAACCGGATCCCTCGGCGGCTCCCGGCTGGCGCATGACCCGGGGGAAACGACCCTGCTCGACGTCTATCAGGCGCTCGAATATGGCGGCGTTTTTTCGCTGCATCGGACCCCACCGAGTCGTGATTGCCCCGTCGGCGTGAATATTGAGACTGTCCTCGGAGACGTGCTGCTGGAAGTTGATAGTGCGGTTGAGAAAGTATTGCAAAACATCACGATTCACGATGTCGTCCGCCGATTGAAACCCTGTGGCGCGGCTGCGGCATCGAAGACGATGGAGAAACACGGGAAGCAGATAGCTTTGCCGGCACTGCGAGCAGGGGCAAAGCACCGGGGGAACGGATCCTCCGAACTGCGCAAATAAACCGCGAGAAAGGAAAGATAAATTTGTCCAGGCTTGAAAAAGATCAAAGCGGTATCGAGCTCTTGAATAAAGGCGAATTCGTCAACCTCAGCGAGGAGCTGACTGACGACGCCGTGTCGATTGAGGATATCGACGAGGTACTACAGACGCTCGAGCGAGCCACGAGTAGTGAAACCGAGATCGAGGAGCCTTTGATCGAGGAGTCGTCGTCTGCCGTCGAATCAGAAGAGGGCATGAGCGAAGAGGTCGAGCTCGACCTTTCAGCCGGCGAGATGGATAAGACGTCGGATCCCATCCGCGTTTACATGCGCGAGATGGGTGTCGTGCCGTTGCTGACGCGCGAACAGGAAGTCTCGATCGCGAAGCGCATCGAGCGCGGCCAGAAGCGTGCGGAAAAAGCGATCGCACGTTCGCCGATTGCAGTAGTTGAGCTTTTCCGGATTGGTGACGAACTAGCGGCTGGAGCTCTAAACATCCGCGACGTCGTTGCGTTCTCGGATCAAATGGAGACCGAGGAGCACGAGGATCGCAGTGAAGAGTATTTGCAGTGGACGATCGAAGGTCTTAACAACATTCGCAATCTCTACAAACGAGGGCTGAAAGAGTTCGAGAAGTTTGCCGAAGAACTGAAACTTTCGCGCGGCAAGCGTTCGAAGAAACTGCTCCGCTACCGGCGCAAGCTGGCGCGTACGCGTCTGGAAATCGCGACCGAGATCAGAAGTCTTCATCTGAAGGAAGCTGCCCGACAGCGACTCATCGCCGCCATCGGCGCTGTCTACAAAGAAACGCGTAATCTCGAGCGCGAGATCGAGTCGAACAATGAAAAGCTGAAGCGCAAGGGTCTGAAGGCTGATAAGGCGAAGGAATACCGGAAGAACGTGGCGACCGCCCGCAAGCGTTTGAAAGAGATCGAGATGGAGCATCACCTGTCGCCGCTCGAGATCAAGCGATCGCACCAGATGATCGCGATCAGCGAAGCGCAAACAG
>DATNDM010000490.1:0-3750 GCA_035553235.1 Pyrinomonadaceae bacterium
CATGCCGAAGAACTCGCGCGCGAACTGCAGCCGCAATTTTCGTTTCCGATTGAGCCGGTTCAAACCAACGAGGAAGCGGTGCGCGACGCGGAATTAATCGTTACCGCAACTTCATCACTCGAGCCGGTAATTAATAAGGACTGGATCTCACCGGGCGCACACGTAAACGCGATCGGAACACACTCGCCCAACTCCCGCGAGATCGACGGCGCGACGATGGCCGCGGCGCGAGTCTTCACTGACCGCCGCGAATCAGTGTTGAATGAAGCAGGTGATTATTTGCTGGCTGCGAAGGAAGGACTTGTTACTCCGGAAAGCATCCAGGGCGAGATCGGCGAGCTCCTGATCGGAAGCAAATCGGGCCGCAGATCCGCAACCGAGATCACGCTCTTCAAATCTCTCGGTCTCGCAATCGAAGACGTTGCAAGCGCTAACTATCTTTACAACAAAGCGCAGGCACAAAACGCAGGCACGTGGGTCGATTTCTAAGATCCGCGTTTTCAATCCGCGTTATCCATGGTTTTAAATAAGCCGATCGCCTGTAACCGTCACCGAATCCTGTCGATAATGACAGCCGCGACTCTGCCGGTTGTGTTGCGCCGCCTGCGCGACGATCAGCGCCACTTCAACTGCATTGCGCAACCCAATCAACCCGTCCGAAAGCTTCGTCGTCCGGTAAAACGTCTCGATTTCATTCCACAAATGTCGCAACTCGCGAATCGCGCGCGACAAACGATCTCCACTGCGCACGAGCCCAACGTAGTGCCACATGATGTTCTGAATCGTCTGCATGTCGCCCTGGATCAGCGCCGGATCCGGCTCAGCACTCAACCCACTCTCGTCCCACGGCGGAATATCGTCGAATGTCGGCGTGTGACCGTTCCCTTCACTCAAGGCTCTCTCGATCTCCAACGCCGCACGATTTCCCCAAACCAATCCTTCGAGCAATGACGTCGAAGCCAGACGATTCGCGCCGTGCACGCCCGTGCAACTGATCTCGCCGACGGCGTACAAGTTTCGAATCGTCGAACGCGCCCACTCGTCAACCAGCACGCCACCGCAAAAATAGTGAGCGGCGGGAACAACGGGCACAGGCTCGCGCGAGATGTCGAGCCCGACCCTCAAACACTGGTCATATATAAAAGGAAAGCGCTCGCGAATCTTCTCCGCCGGCATGTGTGACGCGATGTCGAGGAGCACGTAAGAATACGCGTGCGCTTCCATCTCGTGATGAATCGCACGCGCAACGACGTCGCGTGGCGCGAGATCCTTCCACTCCGGCGAATAGCGCTCCATGAATGGACGGAGCTCGGGTGTCAACAACACACCGCCTTCACCCCGCACAGCCTCGCTGATCAATAACCCTTCAGCTCCCGGTGCAGCCAGTGCGGTCGGATGAAACTGGACGTACTCAGCGTTTGCGATCCGCGCTCCGGCACGATGGGCCATCGCCAGCCCGTCGCCACGCGCGCCGATGGGGTTCGTCGTGTTTCGATAAATCCTCCCGAGTCCGCCGGTGGCGAGTATCGTGGCGTTTGCGAGATAACGATGCACGGTTTTTTCAGTGCGATCGAAGACGTAACAGCCGTGACATGAGATTTCGTTGTAGTTGTCCAGCGGATTGCGCGAATGGTGCGGGAACGTGATCAGGTCGACGGCGGTCGCTTCTGACTTGATCTTGATGTTCGGATAGTTTCTCAGCGCCGTGACGAGGCCGTTCATGATCGCGCGGCCGGTGGCGTCACCGACGTGCAGAATCCTGCGACGTGAGTGCGCGGCTTCCTGACCCCAAACGGGTTTGCCTTCTTCGTCGTGATCAAAAACAACGTGGGCTGTGCGCTCGAGCACTTCGTTCAGCAGTGGCGGGCCTTCGTCGGCAAGTATGCGCGCGGCCTTTGGTGAAGTTACGCCTGCGCCGGCGGCGACGATGTCTTCAAACAGAAGGTCGGCAGTGTCGTTGGGCCCGCGGCCGATGATCCCTCCTTGTGCGTACTGCGTGTTTGATTCGTGAGCGTCGGCGGCGCGAGTGATGATGGTGATTTGTCGAGCGGGATTTCGAGCGAGACGTAGAGCAGCAGTCGCACCGGCAATTCCGCAACCGATGATCAGGACTTCAGCGTTGGCCATTTAAGTTTTTAGCCGCGGATTTACGCAGATGAACGCGGATCTGCGTTAATCTGCTCAAATCCGCGTCTTAATCTTCTTTTCCGATTTCGAGCATTCGCTGGACTGAACGTAGCGCGCGACGACGAATATCCTCGTCGATCACGATCTCGAACTGCTCTTTCTGCAGCGACTCGAGCGTGTCTTCGAGCGTGATCTGGTTCATGTGCGGGCAGCGCACACTGCAAAGCCGCAACATCTCTTTTTCGGGATTCGCGGCCGCGATGTTATCGCCCATCGAGCATTCCGTCAGCAACAGATAGCGCGGCGCCTTCGTCTGCTCGACGTAGCGGATCATCGCCGTCGTACTGCCCGAAAAGTCGGAGGCGGCAACCACGGCCGGACTGCACTCCGGATGGGCCAGGATCACGACATCGGGAAACTGCTTCCGCACGTTCTGAATGTCTTCAACACTGAACTTCTCGTGCACCTCGCAGCGACCGGGCCAACCAATCATCTCGTACTCAAGTTCGGTCGGAAAATGCATGCGCGGTTCGCGCGTCGGAAAGATGATGTGCTTGCCGGTTTCGCGCGCGACATTGCCCGCGAGATACTCGTCCGGGATAAAGATCACCTTGTCAGTTTTCAGAGACTTAACCACCGCAACCGCATTCGACGAAGTACAGCAGATGTCTGACTCCGCTTTCACATCCGCGTACGTGTTGATGTAAGTCACGACCGGAACACCCGGAAACCGGCGTTTCAACTCACGCACGTCTGCCGCGGTGATGCTGGCCGCAAGCGAACAGCCCGCCTTCTCCGACGGAATGAGCACCTTCTTCGTCGGGTTCAGGATCTTCGCGGTTTCAGCCATGAACTTCACGCCGCAAAAGACGATGATGTCTTTGTCAGTCTCCGCCGCTTTGCGGCTCAGCTCGAGCGAGTCGCCGACGAAATCCGGAATCGAATGGAAGAGCGCCGGCTCCATGTAGTTGTGACCGAGTATGACCGCGTTCTTCTCAACCTTCAGTTGATTGATCTCCGCCGCCAGCTCGGCCTTGAGACGGAGCTCGAAGTCGGGCACCGTGTCGGCCAGCAGCCTGCTCAGCTTCTCGTAAATCGCCTCAGTTGTCGTGTCAGTAGTAATCATCTTCTTTCAAGCAACGAATTCAAGACTTACATCAAACACCGCCGGCGAATGCGTCAGAGCACCGACTGAAATGTAGTCGACGCCAGTCTTCGCAACTTCGAGCACATTAGCGAGCGTAACGTTGCCAGACGCTTCGAGTTTGGCCCGGCCGCCGCAAATCGCGACGGCTTCGCGCATCGTGTCGGGAGACATATTGTCGAGCAGGATTCGGTCGACGCCGAGCGCGAGGGCTTCACGCACGTCGTCGAGAGTACGAGTTTCGACTTCGATCTTGAGTCGCGTTCCAGACGCACGCACGCGTTCGACCGCTTGCGTGATCGAGCCGGCGAAGTCGATGTGGTTGTCCTTTATTAAGACCATGTCGAAAAGACCGGTGCGATGGTTCTGGCCGCCGCCGAGACGCACCGCGAGTTTGTCTGTCATGCGCAAACCGGGTGCAGTTTTGCGTGTGTCGAGGATAGTGGCTTTTGTGCTTGCGACTGCGTCGACGAACTTGC
>DATNDM010000491.1:0-2796 GCA_035553235.1 Pyrinomonadaceae bacterium
AAGGGCTCGCACGCCAGGAAGACCTCTATCAACAACTATATGATCACAAAAGGCACAAGTAAGAACACAGAAGGCACAAGTAGAACACAACAGGCACCAGCAAGAACAGAAAAAGCACAAGCAAGAACACAGAAGGCACACAGCATTTTCTGTTCTTGTCGTGCTCTACTTTTTGCCTGTTGTGTTCTTACTTGTGCTTTTTGTGATCCAACAGAGGAACCTAACTGATGAGCGCGCCGGTGCAGAAAGAAAACTCCAACCCCGAACTAGATCAACTGTGCATTAACACTATTCGTGCCCTGACACTCGACGCCGTCCAGAAAGCCGAGTCGGGCCATCCCGGCTTGCCGCTTGGCGCCGCGCCAATGGCTTACGTGCTCTGGACGCGCTTTCTGCGTCACAACCCGCGCAACCCGAAATGGGAAAATCGCGATCGCTTTTTGCTCTCCGCGGGTCACGGCTCGATGTTGCTCTACTCGCTCCTGCATTTGACCGGGTACGATCTTGCCCTCGACGAGCTGAAGAACTTCCGCCAGTGGGGCTCAAAAACTCCGGGCCATCCGGAGTACGGACTCACGCCGGGCGTTGAGATCACCACCGGCCCGCTCGGACAGGGCTTCGCAAACGGCGTCGGCATGGCCATGGGCGCCGCGCATCTCGCCGCGAAGTTCAACAAAGAAGACTTTCCACTCATCGATCATTACGTTTACGCGATCGTTTCTGACGGCGATCTGATGGAAGGCGTCGCTTCCGAGGCCGCGTCGCTCGCGGGCCATCTGAAGCTCGGCAAGTTGATCTATCTCTACGACGACAACCAGGTGACGATCGAAGGCTTCACGAATCTCGCGTTCAGCGAAGACGTTCGGAAGCGTTTTGAAGCATATGGCTGGCACACGCAGACCGTTAGCGACGGCAACAACCTCGACGAGATCGAAAACGCGATTCGTGCGGCGCAGGCAGTGACTGACAAGCCCAGCCTGATCGCAGTGAAGACCGTGATCGGCTTTGGCATGCCGACGCAAGGCACACGCAAAGCACACAGCGATGCGCCGGGCGAGGACGCGGTGCGCGAAACGAAGCGACACCTCGGCTGGCCTGAAGACAAGCAGTTTTACATTCCCGACGAGGCGCTTGCCCACTATCGCGAAGCGATCGGGCGCGGCGAGCAGTTAGAAGCTGACTGGCACGAGCTGGTCCAACAGTATTCCGAGAAGTATTCGGAAGAAGCGAAAACGTGGCGCGACATGATGAGTGGTGAACTGCCGGCGGGCTGGGAAGATCACCTGCCGAAGTTTGAAGAGCCAAAGGCAGTGGCGACGCGAGTCGCGAGTGGCGAAGTGATCAATGCGCTCGCGCCGGTGCTGCCGATGCTGATTGGCGGCTCAGCGGATCTCGGCGTTTCGAATAACACCGACATCAAATCGAGTCATAGCTTCGAGGCCGGGTCGTACGACGGCCGCATCCTCCATTTCGGTGTGCGCGAACATGCGATGGGCTCGACGCTCACGGGCATCTCGTTGAACGGCGGTTTGATTCCGTATGGCGGAACGTTCATGACGTTCTCTGACTACATGCGTCCGGCGATTCGTTTGGCGGCGCTTTCGGAAGTGCAGGTGATTTACGTTTTCACGCATGATTCGATCGGGCTGGGTGAGGATGGGCCAACGCATCAACCGATCGAGCATCTTGCGGCGTTGCGCGCGATTCCGCATCTGTTTGTGATTCGTCCTGCTGATTCGGCGGAGGTCAGTGAGGCCTGGCGCATCGCGATCTTGCGACGTCATGCGCCGACGGCGTTGGCGTTGACGCGGCAGAAGTTGTCCGTGATCGATCGGAAGAAATTTTCGAAGGCGGAGGGGTTGAGGCGCGGTGCGTATGTGTTGGCTGATGCTGAGTCGCCGAAGCTCATCCTGATGGCCACGGGTTCGGAGGTTTCGTTAGCGCTGGAGGCGTGGCAGAAACTGCAGGATGAAGGTGTGGCTGCGCGTGTCGTGTCGATGCCGTGCTGGGAGTTGTTTGAGGAACAGCCGCAGGAGTATCGCGATCAGGTCTTGTTGCCGTCAGTGAGTGCGCGGCTGGCGGTTGAGGCTGGTGTGCGGCAGGGTTGGGATCGATATGTTGGGCCAAAGGGTGACGTAATTTGTTTGGATCGGTTTGGGGCGTCGGCGCCGGGAGACGTCGCGCTGAAGAACCTCGGATTCAACGTCGAAAATGTTCTCGAGCACGCCCGGCGGCTGCTTTAATAGTTATCCACAGATTACGCAGATTATGTTGAACATTCTGCGTAATCTGTGGATGGATCGGTACAGGATGAGAATTGCGATTGGAGCGGATCATGCGGGTTATCCTCTGAACGAGAGGGTGATTGAAGAACTGCGTCATGCAAGACACGATCTGATCGACTTCGGCACGCACGACGGATCCATTCCCGACGATTATCCTGACTACGCGAAACAGATCGGTGAAGCTGTGCAGAACGGCGCCGCTGAGATTGGAATCTTGATCTGCGGTAGCGGCGTGGGCGCCGCGGTCGCCGCTAATAAACTCAATGGCATTCGCGCGGCGCTCTGCGGCGACACGTATTCCGCCCGTCAATCACGCGAACACGATGATTGCAATGTGTTGTGTCTCGGCGCGCGCGTGACTGGAGTTGAACTCGCGCTCGAGATCGTGCGGGCGTTCGTACCGGCGCGGTTCACGGGTGAAGAACGACACCGGCGACGTCTCGCGAAAATTCAAGCTCTCGAAACAAACCGCAACGCGCCCGGCAACACCTGAAACTGCACGGGCGTCACG
>DATNDM010000492.1:0-4073 GCA_035553235.1 Pyrinomonadaceae bacterium
CGACATTGTCTGATGGTTTTGGGTTAACGCAGTTGGAGGCGCAGGCGTGGAAACTGCCGGTGATCGCCTCGCGGTTTTGTGGTGAGGTTGTGTGTGATGGAATGAATGGAATCGTGCTGGACGAGGTTTCCGGGAAGACGATAGCGGACGTGATTATAAGTTTGTTGAGAGCGCCGGAGAGGTTATCAGCGATGTCGATCCAATCGGGAGTTGATGAGCGCTTTAGTTTGACTACGCTCGCTTCATCGCTGAGAGAGCTTTAGACAGGATTGCAGGATTAGAACAGGATTTACATGTTAATCGTGAAAAATCTAGTGAATCCTGTCCGACAAATCACTTGGAACAAAGCCACCTAATCCATCTGCCGGCGTTCGGCATCGCCGTGACGCCCAGCCTGACGCTGCGGACAACGTTGCTGGCGCTGCTCAGTATCGGCATCGCAACCACTGTCGCCATCCTCATCGTCCCCGACGATCCATCAGCCGAAGGTGCGTTGTTCTATCCCGCGCTCGTGATGTCAGCCGGACTCGCCGTCGCACCACTCGTCACCGCTTTTCGCTATCCCAAAATTCTTCTCCGCGGCGAGTGCCTGCTATCACTCGCGCCTATCTACTGGCTGCTCCTCGATCTTTTGCAGGGCGTCTACACGATGGACGACATCACCGGCGATGAAGTGCGGCTGGCGTTCCTCGCCATCAGCTTATTCGTCGTGATGGTCTGGCTCGCCGCGCTGCGTCGCTCGTGGAAGATTCCGAACGTGTTGATTGGCGCGGTCTCGCAGGAGTTTTCAGTCAACACTTACTTCACGCTCGCCGTCGCTTGTTTCGTGCTCGGCATGTTGAACTTTGCGATACCGTGCAACTTCAACGTCTTCGAGATGGTCTACTACCTGGGCCAGGAACGTTGGGCCGCGCCCTGGGGACGAGGGCAACTCGGCGGCTGGGACGCGTTTCTCGATCACCTCCAATACTTCGGCTATCTGGTTCCTGTGCTGACCGTCGTCATCGGCCGGCGCGCGGGCGTACGAAATGTACGCACGATCCTCTGCATCGCGCTGTCAGTGATTGTCGCGTTGTTCCTGGCCCAGAGCGGCAGTCGACGAGTGATCGGTGTCGTCGGCGGGATGGCGTTGATTCTTTGGATCCTGGACCAGCGCCGGTTGCGATTGAAACAACTGTTGACGACTGTGGTTGCCATTCTCGCTCTGCTGCTAACACTTCAGGTGATGCTCGAGTATCGAAACATCGGCCTCGGCGTGCTCGTCGGCAAAGGCGAAGTCCCGAGCGGCCGGTTCGAGAAGCGACAGATCCTCGAAGAGCAACACCTGCGCGTCGACGACAACTTTTATCGACTCTGCCAAATCATTCAGCTCATTCCGGATTCGCATCCGTTCGTCTATCACAAGTATCTCGTTTATGTGATTGTGCGGCCGGTGCCGCGCGTGTTCTGGCCTGAGAAGCCTGTCGATCCGGGATTCGATTTGCCGACCGCGCTCGGCGTCCAGGGTCTTTCGCTTTCTTACTCGGTCATCGGTGAGCTTTACATGTCGCTGGGCTTTATCGGCATTGCGCTCGGCGGCTGGTTTTACGGGCGCGTCGCGTCGACCGCGAGTGGTCTACTGAAACGTTGCAACACGCAGGGCGCGTTGGTGATTTACAGCATCGTCGTGATGGCTTTGTTCTCGGGCATGCGCTCGATCCTGGAACTGATACTCGTGAGCTATGTTGTGCTCGCGTGGGTAGGCATGTCGCATCTGTTTATCAAGTTGAGATACGTGAAGACGCGGTGAGAGTTTTTGTGTTGACAGACTGCCCGTCGCCGTACCAGGTCGAGTTGTTCAATGAGATCGAAGCGCAGGGCCAGTGCGCGTTGGAGGTTGGATATCTTCGCAATCACGATCCGGATCGTCAGTGGCAGTCGTCTGAGATTCGGCACGCGTGTGTTGAGTTGAACGGATCGCGTGCGCCGGCGGCCGATCTGGTTGTCTTCAATTATTACCGTCATCCGAAGGCAGAGAAGTTGATTTATGAGCGGGTTGCATCCGGTGGTCCATGGTGCTTCTGGGGCGAGCGGCCTGGATTTCGACAGACGGGGTGGGCTGGACGGCTGTTGCGTCGCTGGAAACTCGCGAAACTGCACGGTTCGGCGGCGCCGATCTGGGGCATCGGGAAGTTTGCGGTTGATGGGTATCGGGAGGAGTTTGGTGCGGAGCGCGCGTATTTCAACCTTCCGTACTTCTCAAATCTCGAGCGGTTCGATGTTACGCGGCGAGAAGAGAAGCTGGCGCGGACGTTCTTGTTTTCGGGCTCGTTGATCGCGCGCAAGGGTGTGGATTTATTAGCGAGGGCGTTCGTGCGGCTGGCCCATGAGGTTTCGAATGTGCGGCTCAGGATCGTCGGTGAAGGGGAGTTGCGCGAGTCTCTTGTGCAGACGCTGCGGCCGGTGAGTGAGCGAGTTGAGTTTGTTGGGTTCAGAGACTGGCAGGCGTTGCCGGCGGAGTATGAGGCGGCGGATGTGTTGTGTGCGCCGTCGCGTTATGACGGTTGGGCGTTGGTCGTGCCCGAAGGGTTGGCGGCAGGTTTACCTGTGATAGCGACTGATCGCATGGGTGCGGCGCTCGAGTTTGTGGAGAGTCATCGCAATGGATGGTTGATTCGTGCGGGTGATGAAGAGGCGTTGTTCGAGGCGATGCGTGAGGCGGCGGTGATGCCGCCGATTGAGCTTGGGGAGATGAGTTGTCGGGCGCGTGAGAGCGTGCGTGAGCACACGCTACGAAATGGTGCCCTGCGATTTGTTGAATATGCTCAGCTGGTCATTAATTTATCCGTGTAATCTGTGGTTAAAAAACACAACCGATGTGCAGTATTGCCGGAATTTTAAGCCTTACCCCAGCCGCGCGTGATGCGGTGGCGCGGATGAATCGCGCGCAGCGACACCGCGGGCCTGATGATCAGGGCGTCGCAAGCTGTACGTTCCCGAGTGGCGAAATCCACCTCGGCAACACGCGGCTCGCCATCATCGACACTTCAATTGCCGGCCATCAACCAATGAACGATCCGCAAACCGGCAACTGGATCACATACAACGGCGAAACATACAACTTCAAAGATCTCCGTCACGAACTCGGTAATTCATTTACTTCGAACAGTGACACTGAAGTCGTTCTTCGTGCTTACGGCCGGTGGGGCGTTGACGCCTTTCGCCGTCTGCGCGGCATGTTTGCACTCGCGATTTGGGACGATCACAAACAGACGCTTGTGCTCGCTCGCGATCCGCTCGGCATCAAGCCGCTTTACTATCACGTCGCTGATAATCAGTTTATCTTCGCGTCGGAAGTTCGCGCGCTGCTTGCGAGTGGCCTCGTTGCGCGCAAGCTCAGTGCTGCCGGCGTTGATTCGTATCTCGCGACCGGTTCAGTTGAAGCGCCACTCACCATCGTCGAGGGCGTGAAGCAACTCTTGCCCGGTCACTGTCTGCAAGTGAATAGCAAACTTGAGTTACGCGACGTTGAGTTTGCGATGCCAAGGCCGGCGAGTTTCGAAGGCAATCGTGACGACGCAGTCACGCGTTTGCGATCGGAGCTGGAGGAATCAGTCCGACTGCATCTCGTGAGCGATGTGCCGCTCGGCGTGTTTCTCTCGGGTGGCATGGATTCGAGTGCACTCGTCGCGTTACTCACGCGCGTGAGCGATCAGCGGCCAAAGACGTTCAGCGTCGTGTTCGACGAGGCCGCGTACACTGAAGCCCCGTTTTCGCGTGCAGTCGCAGAACGCTTCAACACCGATCATTCCGAGATACATCTCAGCGAAGAGCGCTTGCTTGAGATTTTGCCCGGCGCCATCGCTGCAATCGATCAGCCGACGATGGACGGCATCAATACGTTCGTCGTTTCCAGCGCCGTGAAGAGTAAGGGGATCACGGTAGCGCTTTCCGGGCTCGGTGGTGATGAACTGTTCGCGGGTTATCCGAGCTTTCGACGCGCGCTCAGGTTTGGGGAAATGTCACGCGTGTCGAAGGGGGTGTTGCGGGCCACCGCCGGCTTTGGAAAGAGGATGTTTAATGGCTCTGTGCAG
>DATNDM010000493.1:0-2273 GCA_035553235.1 Pyrinomonadaceae bacterium
CTCACGCTGTACACCACGCCCGTGATCTATCTCTTCTTCGATGCTGCCGCGAAAAAACTAAGCGAGTTCACAAAAAGGCACAAAGCGGCCCACAAAGAAGCACAAAATGCGATTTAGGTTTAACCAAAACACTTTTATAGAACATAGGTTCAGTAAAAACACTTGTATCGCTTGTGCTTTTTCGTGTCCGTTTTGTGCCTCTTGTGGTCGGGGTTGATATGAGTTTGTCGTCACCATTTATTCATCGTCCTGTGGCGACTGTGCTCTTGACGGCGGCGATCGCCCTCGCGGGGGCGGTGGCGTTCAAGTTGTTGCCGGTGTCGCCGCTGCCGCAGATCGATTTCCCGACCATTTCGGTGTCGGCAAACTTGCCCGGTGCGAGTCCGGAGATCATGGCGTCATCAGTCGCGACACCACTCGAACGACAGTTGGGCCATATCGCGGGGGTGACGGAGATGACGTCCGCGAGTTATCTCGGCTCGACGAGCGTGACGCTGCAGTTTGAGTTGAATCGCGACATCGATGCCGCCGCGCGAGACGTACAAGCGGCCATCAACGCAGCGCGCGGCTACCTGCCGACGAACCTGCCGAACAATCCCACGTATCGCAAAGTTAACCCGGCCGATGCGCCGATCATGATCGTGGCGCTGACCTCGGATGTTTACGATCAGGGTCATCTTTACGATGCAGCCTCGACGGTGCTCCAGCAGAAGCTTTCGCAGATCCAGGGCGTGGGCCAGGTTGTGGTTGGCGGCAGCTCGCTGCCCGCCGTGCGCGTGGACGTGAATCCGACAGAGTTGAATGCGACCGGGCTCGGTCTCGAAGACGTTCGCACGATGCTGAGCCAGCAAAACGCAAACCTCGCGAAAGGCCAGCTTGCCAACAACAGCACCACGTCCGACATCGCCGTCAACGATCAACTCCTGAAAGCCGCAGACTACCGCCCGTTGATCGTCGGCTATACCAACGGCGCGGCGATCAGATTGTCTGACATCGCAAACGTGCAGGATTCCGTCGAGAACCTCAGGTCCGCGGGCCTCGCAAACGGAAAGCCGTGCGCGCTCGTTATCATCTTTCGTCAACCCGGCGCAAACATCATCGACACGGTCGACAGCGTGCGCGCCGCGCTGCCGCAGTTGAAGGCGTCGCTTCCGTCCGCGATCGAGCTCACGGTCATGTCGGACCAGACGACGACCATCCGCGCGTCGGTAAGAGACGTCGAGCGCTCACTCACGATCTCGATCGGTCTCGTGATCATGGTCGTGTTTGTGTTCCTGAGAAATCCGCGCGCGACGTTCATTCCCGCGGTCGTCGTGCCGGTCTCACTCATCGGCACGTTCGGCGTGATGTACCTCTGTCATTACAGTCTCGACAATCTCTCGCTGATGGCGCTCACGATCTCGACCGGCTTCGTGGTCGACGACGCGATCGTCGTCATTGAAAACGTGACACGACATCTCGAGGAGGGTATGCGGCCGTTGCAAGCGGCGCTGCTCGGCGCGAAAGAGATCGGTTTCACGGTGCTCTCGATCAGCATCTCGCTCGTGGCCGTGTTCACGCCGTTGCTGTTGATGGGCGGAATCGTCGGACGTTTGTTTCGCGAATTTGCGGTGACGCTGTCGGTCGCGATTCTGGTTTCGCTCGTAGTGTCGTTAACGACGACGCCGATGATGTGTTCGCGGCTGCTGAAACATGGGAAAGGTCATGGACGACTCTATGACGCGAGTGAGCGATTTTTTCAGTGGATTCTGAGTTTGTATGAGCACAGTTTGACGTGGGTGCTGCGACACCCCTTGCCGATATTGTTAGTGTTGCTGATCACGATCGGCGTGAATGTATATCTGCTCGTGATCGTGCCGAAGGGTTTCTTCCCGCAGCAGGACACGGGCCGGCTCGCGGGTGGCATTCAGGGCTCGCAGGATTCGTCGTTCACAGCCATGCGGCAACGAATGGCACGCTTCGTCGACATCATCAAGTCTGATCCGGCGGTGGCGAATGTTGTCGCCTTCACCGGCAGCGGTGGCGGCACGACGACGAACACGGGACGAATGTTCATCTCGTTGAAGCCACTCGCGGAACGAAACGTTAGCGCGGACGACATTATTCGTCGTTTGCGGCGGCAGCTTGCGACAGTTGAAGGTGCGTCGGTGTTTTTGCAAGCGACACAGGATCTGCGCGTCGGTGGCCGGGGTGGCAACGCGCAATACCAGTATTCGATCCAGAGTGAAAATCTCGACGACCTCGTGAAGTGGGGACCGGAACTGCTGCAAGCG
>DATNDM010000494.1:0-2448 GCA_035553235.1 Pyrinomonadaceae bacterium
GCGAGGTACTTCTGTTTCTGCTCTTCGGTGCCCCAGGTGTAAAGGGTCAACGAGTTCAGTCCTGTATGCACCGACATCACGACGCGCAGGAACGTGTCGACGGCTTCGAGCTCTTCGCAGACGAGCCCGAGCGAGATGTAATCGAAACCAGCGCCGCCGTACTCCTCGGGAATGCAAACGCCCAGGAGGTTCAGAGCAGCCATCTTCTGCAATACGGAAGGGTCAAACTGCTGCTTTTCATCCCATTCTTTTATATGCGGCGCGACTTCCTTCTGCGCAAACTCGCGCACTGTTTGGACAAGTGCCTTGTGATCGTCGGTCAATTCAAAATCGATCATTTCATTACTCTTTTCAGTTGGGTGCTAAAAATGACCGGACATCTTACCGAAGTAGAAACTCCAATGTCCAAACCGCACTGTCCACAGATTGCGCAGATCTCTGTGTAATCTGTGGAAAGGGCTTTGTTATACTCGCCTCATGCCGAAGAAAAATCGAGACGCCGGCGTCACTACTGTCGGTTTAGTGCAAATGAACTGCGTCCCCGAGCCGGAAAAGAATCTCAAGAAAGCAATCGCCGGAATCAACGACGCCGCCAGGCGCGGCGCGCAGATCGTTTGTTTGCAGGAGCTCTTTCGCTCGCAGTACTTCTGCCAGACGGAAGACATTCAACTTTTCAAGCTGGCGGAGACAATTCCCGGACCGTCGACCGAGGCTCTCAGCAAAGTAGCGAAGCAGAAGAAAGTGGTGATCATCGCGTCGCTCTTCGAAAAGCGCGCGGCCGGTGTGTATCACAACACCGCCGTCATAATCGATGCGTCGGGTCAAATCGCCGGCAAGTATCGCAAGATGCACATTCCCGACGATCCGCTCTACTATGAAAAGTTCTATTTCACGCCCGGCGACCTCGGGTTTCAATCTCACGATACAGCTTACGGCAAGATCGGCACGCTTGTTTGTTGGGACCAATGGTTTCCGGAAGCCGCTCGGTTGACCGCCCTCGGCGGCGCACAATTTCTCTTCTACCCAACAGCGATCGGCTGGCTCCCTGATGAAGAACAGGAGATGAATGAGGCACAGCACTCCGCATGGGAAACGATCCAGCGTGGCCACGCAATCGCGAACGGAATTTACGTCGTGGTTGTCAACCGCGTCGGACGCGAAGGCAAGCTGAATTTCTGGGGGCAGTCGTTTGTTGCCGATCCGTTTGGCCGCATCATCGCAAAGGCGTCGGCGGACAAAGAAGAAGTGCTGGTGGTCGATTGCGATCTTTCAAAGATTGAAGAGACGCGACAAAACTGGCCTTTCCTTCGGGACCGTCGCATTGACGCGTACGAAGGACTGCGGTTCCGGTTTGGTGGCTCGGTATGAGTTACGGCTTGCTGGATCTCGTCGGGAACATCGGCGTGGTCGTGCTGATGATCGCGTACCTTATGTTGCAGTTGAACAAACTCCGTAGCGACGGCCTCGCATATTCCCTCGCAAATGCGTTCGGCGCCAGTCTGATCGTCGTTTCACTGCTTGTAAATTTCAATCTCTCCGCGTTCATCATGGAAGTGTTCTGGGTTCTGATCAGCTTCGTCGGGATCTACAGATACTTTCGATCGAAGGCCCTGCGCTCGCAAACACTCGATGGCTGAATCACGATCACAGACGCCTTCGGAGCTCGGCTTCCGCATGCCCGCGGAATGGCATCCTCATCATTCCACGTGGCTCACGTGGCCCAAAGATCCTGAGACTTGGCCGGATCGCGTCACACAAGTCGAGGACATTTATCTCGAAATGATCGCCGCGCTCGCTCCGCATGAAATTGTCGACCTCCTGGTTGACGACAAGGATGCCGAACACGTGGCACGCGCGCGCTGTAGTGACGCGGTGGCATCACGCATCCATTTTCATCACATTCAAACAGTCGACTCATGGATTCGCGACTACGGGCCAAACTTCCTTGTTGGTCCAAACGGTGAAGGCGCATTCAACGATTGGATCTTCAACGCCTGGGGAAACAAGTACGAAGAGTTGAAGAAAGACGACTCGGTGCCACAGCGCCTGGAATCATTTCTGAAAATGAAAAGGTTCTCACCCGGAATCGTGATGGAAGGCGGATCGATCGAGGTGAATGGCGCCGGGTGCGTTTTGACGACGGAACAGTGCCTTCTGAATCCAAACCGCAACCCCGAGTTCTCGCGTGCAGAGATCGAGCGGTATTTGAAAGACTATCTCGGCGTGACGAAGGTCTTATGGCTCGGCGAGGGCATCGTCGGCGACGATACTGACGGTCACATCGACGACATCGCGCGCTTTGTTGCTTCGGATGTGATCGTCTGTGCCGTCGAAGAAGATCCCGCGGACGCTAATTACGAGATCCTGCAGGACAATGTGAAGCGTCTGAAATCGATGACTGACGCGAACGGAAAACCTTTCGAGGTTCTTACGCTACCGATGCCGGGA
>DATNDM010000495.1:0-3225 GCA_035553235.1 Pyrinomonadaceae bacterium
TCGTCGACTTCGACTGGGGCGCGGAAAAGTTTCTGCGCGACGGCGTCACACTGCCGCAGGGCGCACTCGAAATGTTGACCGCTGAATTCGACGCCATTCTTGCCGGCGCGTTCGGCGATCCGCGCGTCCCGTCCAACAAACACGCCGAAGACATCCTGCTCGGCATGCGACGCGGCCTCGACCTCTATATCAATCTACGTCCCGTGCGTCTGCTCCACGATCGTCTCACTCCGTTGCACAATCGCAAGACTACTGACATCGATTTTGTTGTCTTTCGTGAGAATACTGAAGGCGCGTACGTCGCGGCCGGCGGTTTCTTGAAATACGGAACTGCCGACGAGATCGCGTTGCAGGACGAGGTCAACACGCGACGTGGTGTCGAGCGTATCATCGTCGCCGCCTTCGAGTACGCGCGCGCGAACGGGCGCAAGCGAGTAACGATGGCTGATAAGTCGAACGTGCAGCGTTTCGGCGGCGATCTTTGGCAGCGTGTTTTCAAAGAGGTCGGCGCCGGTTATCCGGAGATCGCTGCGAATCATCAGTACGTCGATGCGATGGCGATGTACATGGTGCTCGATCCGTCGCAGTACGACGTGATCGTCAGTAACAATTTGTTTGGCGACATTCTGACGGATCTTGGCGCGGCGATTCAGGGTGGGCTCGGCCTCGCCGCTTCGGGCAACATTCATCCCGGAAAGGTCTCGCTGTTCGAGCCGGTGCATGGAAGCGCGCCGCCGCTCGCGGGCAAGGGGATCGCGAATCCGATTGGGTCTATTCTGACCCTTGCGATGATGTTAGAATACCTGGGCTTCCAAACTTTGAGTAACGAAATAGAGGCTGCTGTTCGCAGCGCGATCTCTGCGAATGAAACCACCAGAGATCTCGGCGGACAACTCTCTACGGAAGAAGCAGGCGCGGCAATCATCGCGCGGCTCGGTAGCTAGCGCCGGACGGAAAAATTCTCTGCGTAACCTCAGCGTCCTCTGCGTCTCTGCGGTTCACAGCGCCGCGGCGATTACAAACCACAGAGACACAGAGAACACAGAGGTTGCACAGAGAAGAGGGAAGTAGAAGTGGAGGAGTTATGACGAGCGCAGGGAAACTTACGACGAAGGCAATCGCGGTCATTGTTATCGTAGCGATGCTCGATGCGGTGGGAGTGCCGCCCATCATCATGGTGCTTTTCACCGGGATGTGCTTCGTTGTTTGGCTCTTTGCTCGTCGCGCGCAGGCGCGTGAAATCGAACGCATCTTCGATTTTTACATTGCCGCCGACGCGGTGCTGCGCGAGGAAGAGCGACGTTGGTACGGCTTCGAGATCGCCGAGGTGATCGAACACGGTGAGAGCCTGCTCGACATCATGCCGGATCCGCCGCCCTTGAATTACTTCGCGCTCGGCGCGCTCTATCAACGACTCGGTAATCACACGGCCGCCGCCGAATATCTTTCGCGAGTGATTGAAGACGAGCGGTGCGACGAAACACATCGCACGACGCCGTCGCCACAACTGCGCCGTTACGTTTCCATGTTGCGACGGATCGAGTATCAGCCATCACTCGCACCACAGACGCTCGCGGCCATTCGCAGTCTGGAACGTTCACGGCAACGCAGTGCAGGCAAACTGTTGGAGGAAAGTCGTGAGCTGAGGAATGCGGAGCAACCGGCAGTAAAAGAAGAGAAGCAGCCGCAGCCGGAAGCGATTGAAACGCGCGAAATTCATAAGGAGCCGATGTTTGCGCCGTCAATGCCACTGAGCGAGATCTCTGCGCCGCCGCCGATTGCGAAGGTGCTGCACGACGTGTACGACGTTTACCAGGACGAAACCAGAGCCAGTAACTAACGCGACTTGTTCGAATCCCTGACAGCCGAAATCATTGCGATCGGATCGGAGCTACTTGCGCCCGATCGCACTGACACAAACAGCCTCTGGCTTACCGAACAACTCAATCGCCTTGGGATTGAAGTCAAACTCAAAACCATCGTCGGCGACGACGATGCCCGGCTCGAAGAAGCGATTAAAGACGCCGTGCGACGTTCGAAAGTCGTGATCACCACCGGCGGTCTTGGTCCAACCGAAGACGACATCACCCGCAAAATCACCGCGCGCGCCCTCGGCAAACGACTGTTGCTCGATGAAGTCGTGCTCGCCGAGATCCGTCGGCGCTTTCAGGGGTTTGGCGTCACGATGCCCGAGCGGAATTCACGGCAGGCGATGGTGATTGAAGATGCGGTCGTGCTGGCGAATCCGAACGGCACGGCGCCCGGAATGTTTATCGATCATCAGGGGACGGCGATCGTGTTGCTGCCGGGACCGCCGCGTGAGATGCATCCGATGTTTGAGAATCACGTCGCTGAAAAACTCGCGGGACGCGCCGGAAGTTTATGTGTCGTGCGGCGCGTGTTGCGCGTGGCGGGCATGGGTGAGTCTGCTGTCGATGAGAAGATTGCGCCGGTTTATACGCAGTACGACAATCCGGTTACGACGATCCTTTTCAATCACAGTGAGATCGAGATCCATTTGACCGCGCGCGGCCGCACTGAGAAAGAGGCTACAGACTTACTCGATCGTTTGTCTGGGCAGATCGAAGAGCGGCTCGGGAATGCGGTGTTCTCGTTTGCCGGCGAGACGATGGAGGAAGTCGTCGGGTTGAAGCTGTCTGTGGGTGGTTACACGCTCGCGGTTGCGGAGAGTTGTACCGGCGGTTTGCTGGCGGAGCGAATCACGGACGTGCCGGGATCGTCGAAGTACTTCATCGGTGGTGTGATCGCGTATGCGAATGAAGTCAAGACGAAAGAGTTGGGCGTCGAGCCCATGTTACTGATGGAGCATGGAGCAGTGAGCGCGCCGGTAGCCGAGGCCATGGCGGAAGGCGTGCGGAGGCGCGTCGGAACTGATTTCGGGTTGTCGATCACGGGAGTTGCCGGACCAGGTGGAGGGACGGAAGAGAAACCAGTCGGAACGGTTTTTATTGCGCTCTCGGATGACATAAAGACGGAGCATCGACGGCTCAAGATTCCCGGAGATCGACATCTCGTTCGCTGGCGCGCGTCGCAGGCCGCACTGGATCTTTTGCGACGTCGATTACTTTAACCACGGATGACACGGATCATTGTCGTTGTTGTTGCTTACCTGCTCGGATCTATTCCGTTTGGTTACTTGATTGTACGAAGGAAGATTGGCGCGGATATCAGGCAGACGGGTTCGGGTGGGACGGGCGCGACGAA
>DATNDM010000496.1:0-5238 GCA_035553235.1 Pyrinomonadaceae bacterium
TGACGCAGTGGCTCTTCCAAGGCACGACGCACGATGTTGACGCCGATCTGCTCGTCGGGATCACCCTCGCCGTCTTTGTTGAGATCCAATTTCTCGAGTGCCTTCGCCGCTCGCACTAACGCGACGCCGCCGCCGGGAACAATTCCTTCCTCGACAGCCGCGCGAGTCGCGTGCATTGCGTCCTCAACACGAGCCTTCTTCTCTTTCATCTCGGTCTCGGTCGCAGCACCGACTTTGATCACCGCAACGCCACCGACGAGCTTCGCGAGTCGCTCCTGAAGTTTCTCGCGATCGTACTCGGAAGTCGTGTCTTCGATCTGCGCCCGCAACGTTTTGACGCGACCTTCGATGTCTGACTGTTTGCCGGCGCCTTCAACGATCGTGGTGTTGTCCTTGTCGATCGTGATTTTCTTCGCGCGGCCGAGATCTTCGAGTTTGACGTTCTCGAGTTTGATACCGAGATCTTCACTGATGACCTTGCCGCCAGTGAGAATCGCGATGTCTTCGAGCATCGCCTTGCGACGATCGCCGAATCCCGGAGCCTTCACGGCTGCGATGTTCAACGTGCCGCGGAGCTTGTTAACGACGAGCGTTGCGAGCGCTTCGCCTTCGACGTCTTCCGCAATGATGAGCATCGGCTTGCCGAGTTTCGCAACCTGCTCGAGCAGCGGCAGCAGATCCTTCATCGAGCTGACTTTCTTCTCGTTGATCAGAATCAGCGGGTTGTCGAGCACTGCTTCCATACGCTCGGCATCAGTGACGAAGTACGGGCTGAGATAACCGCGGTCGAACTGCATTCCCTCGACCACCTCGAGCGAGGTATCCATGGTCCTCGACTCTTCGACGGTGATAACACCGTCTTTGCCGACCTTGTTCATCGCTTCGGCGATGATGTTGCCAATCGTCTGATCGCCATTCGCGGAAACCGTTCCGACCTGTGCGATCATATCGCCCTTGACGGGCTTCGCCAGCTTCTGGATCGACGCGGTGGCCTGTTCGACAGCCTTGTCGATGCCGCGCTTGAGCGCCATCGGATTCGCGCCTGCGGCCACAGTCTTCACGCCTTCGCGGAAGATCGCCTGTGCCAGCACGGTCGCGGTGGTCGTGCCGTCGCCGGCAACGTCCGAAGTCTTCGACGCGACTTCGCGGACCATCTGCGCGCCCATGTTCTCGAGCGAGTCTTTCAACTCGATCTCTTTCGCGACAGTGACGCCGTCTTTCGTGATCGTGGGGGAACCGAATTTTTTGTCGATTACAACGTTACGGCCCTTTGGACCGAGGGTGATCTTCACTGCGTCAGCGAGCTGATTAATGCCACGCAAAATCGCTGCACGCGAGTCCTCACCGTGAATCACCTGCTTTGCCATCGTTATTTACCACCTTTCTTGCTGCCGCCGCTGGCTGCGCCGGCGCGTTCAAGAATTCCGAGGATCTCGTCCTCACGCATGATGAGAAGCTCTTCGCCGTCGATTTTGATTTCAGAGCCGCTGTATTTTCCGAACAGAACGCGGTCGCCCGCTTTCACGTCGAGAGGCTGGCGGGTGCCGTCGTCCTTGTATTTGCCTTCGCCGACTGCGATGACTTCGCCTTCCTGGGGTTTTTCCTTGGCAGTGTCAGGGATGATGATGCCGCCCCGCATCTGCTCGCCTTCTTCGATTCGCTTCACGATGACGCGATCATGAAGAGGCCTGATGTTCGTTGCCATGACCTGTGGTCTCCTTTCAATTTCGCTAAAAACGTTGGGATTTGGATTATAAAAACCGGTATATGTAGCACTCATTGAGTAAGAGTGCTAAAGAATAGAGCGCCACGGAGGCTCTTGTCAACTCAGTACCCAAGAAGCACAAAAATCGCAAAAGAAATCAGGGATCAGCGGTACGCGGCTTTTTTGAGGTTTGTGCTTTTTGTGCCTTTTTGTGGCGACTCCTGGCTTTTATAGGTCGCGACGCGTTTGGCGAGGGTGTTGCGGTGGATGCCGAGGACGGCGGCCGTGTTCGAGAGGTGTTGCTTGTGGCGCGCGAGGGCCTTCTTTATGTAGAGCTTTTCAAACTCGCAGAGTGCTTCATCCAAAAGGATGTGGCCGTCGAGCATCTCGTCGATCAGGCTTTCGAGTCGGGTATGAATCAAAGCTCTTTTCCGGTCAGCAATCGGTACGCTTCCAGGTAACGCGCAGTCGTGGCGGCAGCGATCTCGGGAGGAATCGCCGGTGCGGGCGGTTTCTTGTCCCAGTCGAGTGTTTCGAGGTAGTCGCGCACGAACTGTTTGTCGAACGAAGGTTGTGAACGCCCGGGCTCGTATTCGTCAGCAGGCCAAAATCGTGAGGAGTCAGGCGTCAGCACTTCATCAACGAGCAAGAGCTGTCCATCCTTATCCAGTCCAAACTCAAATTTCGTATCCGCGATGATGATGCCGCGTTGGCGCGCGTGCTCTTCTGCTTCGGTGTACAGACGCAGCGTGGTGTCGCGCAGTAACGCAGTGTGCTCCGCGCCGATCAGCTCGCGCACTTGATCTTCGGTGATGTTCTCGTCGTGACCTTCTTCAGCTTTCGTCGAAGGTGTGAAGAGTGGTTCAGGGAGTTTCGCTGATTCGACGAGGCCCTCCGGCAGCTTGTGACCACACACGGAACCGGTGCGCAGGTAATCTTTCCATCCGGAGCCGACCAGATAACCGCGCACGACGCACTCCACGGGAAACACTTTCGCGCGACGCACAAGCATCGAGCGCCCTTTGAGAGTCTGCGCGTAACGCTGCACCGCCGGCGGCATTGCGTCGACGTTGCTCTGGATCAAATGGTTCGCGACGACGTTTCCGAGTTTCTCGAACCAGAATTCGGAAAGCGCGGTCAGCACTTCGCCTTTACGCTCGATCGGCGTCGGCAGTATGCAATCGAAAGCGGAGATGCGATCGGTTGCGACGATCAGCAGGCTGTCGTCATCGATTTCGTAGACGTCGCGGACTTTGCCGCGGCGATGTAGTTTCAGATCAGAAAGAGATGTTTGAAGAACAGGTGCCGCGCTCATATTGTTTGATGGATAGAGGGTCGGATTTTGCTCGCGCGAAAAACGTTTGTCAAGAAGATGGGCGATTTATCATCCGCCTCTTAATTTATCAGCCAAGCGCTTCGCGCAAGCGTCTAATTTGCGATGCGTGGTTGTGTGCGTGGGCGGCGTAGATCTTCAACCAGTCTTCAGTCGAGTATCTGCCGCTCTCGGTATGCGTGCCGACACGCTGCCAGTCGTCGTCGGTCATCAAATGAAGAAGTTGCACCGTTGATTCGCGTGCACTGCGGAAGGCGTCGAGTGCCGGCTGCATGTCACGCTCATTGTATCGAAGCTTGGTAGCATACTCGTCCTGATCGTAGCCCTGAATGACGGCGTTATCCTCGATCAGAAGTTTTCGTATTCGGGCTGCCGAGAAGCTTTCGCTATCGCCGAGGTGGTGCACGATCTCTCTCGCGCTCCACTTGCCGGGGATAGGATGAGCCGCGAGGCTGTCGGCGGGGAAACCGTCGAGGGCGTTCATGACTTCGTTATATCCGGCGGCATACGTGTTGATGAGCTCATTTCGTTCTTCGGGTGTCATCGGTATGGATCCTTATATTTGGAATGGTAACGGGAGAGAATAGCGAAGGGAGATTTTTCTCGCAAAGACGCAAAGGGCACAAAGGCGTTAAGAGGTTTTGGCAGTTTGGGCTTGAACAGCGCACCGCTTCTCCTGTACTATTCGCTCGAACCGAGTTGCGCCAAAGACCCCGTGGTGCGTGCCCTCTGAGCCTCCTGTCAGTTTCAATTCGACGACTAAACTCCGATGGCTACAGCTACTGACCGTCAGAAAACAGCTAAAGAAAACTTCGCAGTTCCAGATTCGGGCGAACGCAAAGTATCGCTGCTGGTAGTGGAAGACGACGAGAATATCTCGACTGCAATCAGCGAGTATTTCTCGCGCGCGGGCTACAACGTCAAGACCGTCGAGGACGGACTTAACGGCGTAAAAGCAGCCCTTGATGATCCGCCGGACGCAGTCGTGCTCGACCTGATGCTGCCCAAGATGGATGGTCTGGCAGTTTGCAAGGAACTGCGCGAGAAGGTCGGCTACCTGCCGATTCTCATGCTCACCGCCAAGGACGACGTGGTCGATAAGGTGCTGGGACTGGAGATGGGCGCCGACGATTACATCACCAAGCCTTTCAGCCTGCGCGAACTGGAAGCTCGCATCAAGTCGGTACTGCGCCGGACACGAAATGGCCCAACGACTGATGGCATGCGCGATGAAGCTCCGATCGTGCGAGGCCGGTTGCGCATCGATTCCGCCAAGCGCGAGGTCACGATTGGTGATCGTCAGGTTGAGTTGACGCCGAAAGAGTTTGATCTGCTTCGTCTGTTTGCGTCGAACCCGGGTCGCGTGTTTCCGCGCAAGTACCTGCTCGAGAAGATCTGGGATTACTCGTACGAGGGTTACGACAGAACGATCGATTCCCACATCAATCGCCTGCGCGCGAAGATCGAAGAGAACCCCGAAAACCCGCAGATGGTCCTGACCGTTTGGGGTATCGGCTACAAGTTCAGCGACGAGCAATAGGTCCTATAAGTTCATAGGACCTATACCTCACAACTTCTCTTAATAATCCCGTAGCAATTCTCACCCACTTATTGTATTCTTCCGCACAGTTTGTACAACATATGGGCTCGGCCCCCCTGAGTCCCTTCCCCGACGCTGTTTGAAACTGGAGGAGTCGAGATGAATTGTATTGTGCGGCGGCTTCTGCCGGCTCTTATGTTGTGGACTGCTGTCTTGACCTTCGCTGTGCCTTCACAAGCGCAGGATGCAAGTGTCTCACTAAGACCTGCCATCACCGTCCTCGACAGCACCAAGGAGCAGGATGGACTGCTTGGCTCAGTGCGTCGAATCAGAACCGAAACCGCGAAGATCGAACTTAAGGATGGCCGAGCTGTCGAGGGACCACTCCAATTAGTCGAAATCACCACCTACGGAGTCAAAGGCAATCGAATCGAAAACACTTCCTACCCCATCAAGGGCGGACTCGTAGGCAAAGAAGAATACAAATACGACGAGCGCGGCAACATCACCGCGATGACCCTGCGCGACGACAACGGCGCGATTCTCAGTCGCGAAGCCTACGACTACGAGTTCGATAAGTTTGGCAACTGGACGAAGATGACTACCAGTCTCGTCGTTTTCGAAAACGGCGAGCTGAAGCGCGAGCCGACTGAGGTTACG
>DATNDM010000497.1:0-5660 GCA_035553235.1 Pyrinomonadaceae bacterium
CGGAAAGGTTTACAAGCTCAGCGATTTTAAAGGAAAGAAGAACGTCGTACTTGCGATCTATGTACTGGCGTTCACCGGCGGTTGAACGAAGGAGTTGCAGGCGTATCAGGCTGATATCGCCAAATTCGAAACAACCGACACACAGGTTTTCGGCATGAGTGTCGACAGCATTCCCGCCAACCGCGAATTCGCAAAACAGATTGGAGTGACCTTCCCGATACTCAGCGATTTCAAACGCACTGTCGTCAAAGACTATGGCGTCTTCAACGAAGAGCAGGGCTTCGGAAACCGCGCCACTTTCGTGATCGATAAAGAAGGGATCATTCAACACATCGACGAAGGCAACGTCGCTATCGATCCAACATCGGTCGTGGACACGTGTAACATCCTCCAGCACAAGAAAGCCGCTGCGCCATAAGCTCGCATCAAGGCGAGTCAACATTCGTCGCACGCAGGTTATTCGGAGGCCCGGATAGATCGAACGTAACGTTCACCGACGGCGGCGTATCGTGGTTCTGCAGAAAAGTCTGCAGAGCGGGCGAACACGCGCTGAGCCGAAAGGCAGCGTCTTCACCTGTGTGGACTGGATCGTTCGTCACACGAATTCTCCCGGCAAGGTCGCCTTGCGTCCAGTTAAAAATAAAACCCGCACTCATGGAATTCGTCCTTTCGTTAAGTCCACATCTACCTCAGTTGTGAGCAGACCCATAATGTCTCCGATCGTCGGATACATCGTGGTCTGCCCGAAGATCAGACTTTCCTGCGAAACGGCGGCTTTGCCACTCGTGCGCACAAACCAGCCGATAAGGGGAATGTAGCGGATATAAGGAATGTCTTTGAAAATGGGCAGACCGCCGGCATAACGCGTCGCAATCCCAAGCCGCGCGTTTGATTCATACCGTGAAATCTCACGTAACTCGAGATTGCTGAGTTGTACTTCAGTGTTGACAGTGTGCCGTTCAATTCTCGGCAACTGCGGATTGACGGTTCCGTTTGGTTCCTGGATCTGCGACGCGTTGACATAGTCGAAACGGAAGCGAAGAGCCTGTCCGGATGGATCGAATACCGGAGTGACCTGAAAGACGTTGCCGGTGGTAAGCCCGTAAAGCTCGCCTTGCGGCGCCCGTGGCAGACCCTTTAGCGCACCTAACGCGCCTAATGGTCCAGCCGCTTGCGCTGCGAAGAAAATCTCCGACAACTGTTGCGCCGCTTGCAGCACGTCAGTCGTCTCGCCCAGTGGCAACTGAGCTGACGCGCGTGGCTCGACGCGCGCTAACAATCGATTAGTAGCGAGGACGGAAGTGCGTTGGACGATGCCGACGCCGATGCCTTTGCGTTGCAGATCCTCTCGCAGACCTTTCAGCATCGGTTGTACAAACAATCGATCCAGATCATCTTCGACAGCGATGATCATCTCTTTCAACATCTGGTCGGCGGCGGCTTCGCGTGCGTTAGCTGTACGAAGACCGGTTGCGCAAGTCTTGCGCCAGAGGTCGTGCATAAACTCGGCCTCTGCTGCGGGCCGGTCCGCTTGTGAAGCGGACTGATACTTTTGAATGCGTTCCCACGTGAATCCCGTACGTCCCAGCTTGCCGACCAGGTTTCGTAGCATCTTGCCCAGCCTGCAATACTCATTTTCGAGCGCTCTGGCCTCGACCTGACGATCCTCGAGGATTTGCTGTGCTTCCTGATCCGTGAGACTCCTTCCCTGGTCTTTGGCTTCGTTCTTGATCTGGTCCAGCTTCTCAGCAGTCACTTTCTTTTGAGCGGCCTGGCGTTCGGCTCTCGCGCTGTCTTCAGCTTGCCGTTGTTCCTCAGTCAGGCGTGCGCGTCTGACTTTCTCTGCCGCCTCGAGCTCACTGATGGTTTTCGCATCACGTTTTAAGTCCTCGAATTCTTCATCGGTGGGACAAGATGGCGGTCCGACGAGCCCCGCGGCTGCTCGTTTGGCATCGATTTCCTGTTTGCGCTCTACGTATCGATTGAGGAGTGTTTTGAAATACGCGAAGAGACGATCCTGCGCTACCTCTTCCAACGCGTGCAGGATTTCAAGTTGCGAAAACGACAGACCATCAAACGAGCTCGTGCCGCCGCCGAAGAGATTGTTTACTTTCGTGACGTCCAAGCCGGTGATGCCGGCGACTAAGTTCCGTTGGTCCATTCGCGAGTTCGCATTCGCAACGGTCTTAATCAGTGCTTCCTGTTCAGCGGGGGTGCCTGGACTCTGACGCTGGGCCACCATCGCCCGCAATCCCTCCAGTGCCTGAGATGGAAGCTTCTCTGTTTTTGAAAAGTCGGCAGAAGCGAAGCCGTCCAGGCCCAGCGCTCGCTTCAGCGAAGGAAACCACGTAAGCGTTTTCGGTTTCCTGGTATCCACTATCTCTGCAAGCTCTTTCGGAAGGCTCTTGAGTCCAAGTTGCGGCAGTTGCTCGCCGAGGCTCGTCATGAATGTGTTGATTATGTCTGCCCGGTACCGCTGTCTACCAAGACTCAACACCATCAATGCTTCGCCCAGGGTTGTGGTACCGGCCGGATCCGGCAATATCAATCGCGCGAGCAGCGGATCCGTGTAGCGCTTTTCGAACAGATGATCGGGATCAAACCCGAGCCGCTTCAAAATTTCCGGATGGTAGAAGGTAAGGCGCGCGAGTCGTTCCGCATCGGCATCGTATGCCAGATCCTTCGCGCACGGCCGACCGGCCGGGCAATCCAATTTGGCGCGGGTTAGCGCCTCATTACCCGCTATGTTCACATGTCGATTCACCGCATCGCGAAACAGCGAAAGCGCGGCAGCGTTGAGAACGCGACTGTTAGACAGGTGGCGATCCACGAGCTCCAGCGATTCATTCGTTCGCTTAGCGCCGCCGACGCTCGAATCGCTCGAAATCTCGAGCGTCCACAGCGTCATGCGTGCTTGAGGCGCCGGCTGATCGATCTTCGCAATGATGCACTTTACATAATCCATGTCAGCTCGTGGCCCACGCATGAACACTGTCTTGTTGTCATTGAAAGCCCACAGGAAAACCCGCTTCACCGGATCGGTGCTCGTGCCATTCACCGGCGCGACCCAGAAAGGCCTGTTGTCGCGTGATCTCGCGAAAGCCTCGGACTCAGCCTGCGCAGCCAGCAGAGCGGAGCGACGCTGTCGATTAACTGCCGCCTGTGCGGTTTCCAACTTACTTTCAGCTTCGGCGATTCGCGACGGCAAACCGTTCTGCTCGTCGCGCAAGGCAACACTACGTTCAGTCGCACGTTTGTGATCTTCATCTGCATCCTGATTGCGCCGTTCAGCGTCTGTAACTCGCGCCGCAGCTTTGTCGCGCTCAGTGGCGAGCTTGTCACACTTGGCGCGTGCGGCCGGATCCGCCGGCATCGGATCGCAACCTCCGTCGGTGAACCGCTGATTATTTGACGTCTGATCGCGCTGGGCGCTGCGCAGTGCGAGTGTTGTCTTTTTAAAAATTGCGTTCATGCCGTCAGCGGCATCGTTGGCCTGCCGTAATTCTTCACGCAGCACTAAGAGCCGTTGCTGCGCCGCATTGACTGCGCTCTGTGCGTCGGCGAGATCGAGATCGGCGTTGGTCAATTCGCGCCGTCTGCTTGCAGCTTCTTCGCTCGCCGTTCGGATGCCGCCAACCTCGTAGCTTTCAGAGTTGAGCATCCTCATGAGACGCGGAACATCAGTAAAATAGAAAAGCGAAACCTGATCGGCTTCAAACTTCGACATGTCTCCGGCGAGCGCGTCCTGAAGATCTGCGAGCGCGCCTCTTATCAAACGGAGGCTTGATTCAACCTGATCTGCTGCCTGGTCCGCGAATATTCTGTTGAACCCGAGGTCGTTCGTGTCGAGTAGTTGAGCTTCAGTAGCAGTCCACTCCAACTGCAACGTCCGCAGATCATCGACAAGGGGCCCGTAATCGCGTAGGGCGTCCACAGCAACGGCGCTAAACGCAACCGGATCCTGACGCACCTGGTTCCGGTAAGTAGTGATCTTGGAAGTTTGCGCGACACCATCACTAGCCAGGCGTGTCAACCAGGCGTCGTTCTCGTTTACATTCGTTGTGGCCGGATCATCTTTAACACTGCTCACAAGCCTTCCTTGAATGGTTGCGAGACCAGTGCGGACTGCCGTCAACTTTCCATCGACTCCGGGATCTGTTCCGACTGCTAACGGCTTGAGCCGCGCATTCAGTTCGGGCCAAATACGATTCAATTCGCTACTGATTTGTTGAACTGCGCGAAAGATCGACAGTTGGCGCGGTAAAACCGGACGAAGCTGGTCAACCGTGGCGTTAGCCGGCAGATCGGTCAGCGTCTTAACTCGTGTCTGCAGGACTTCCGGAAAGGCTGCGGCGAAGGTGTAGACACTCGCGGCCGCATTGCGAAGATCGGTTCGAGTTTGTGTAACGGCGTCATTCTCTGGCTTGAATCGCTTTGCTGCCTCCTCCGCCGCAGTCCGGGCAGTTCCGATTTCAGGCGGCAGCCCGTCGCCCGCAGGCAGCGCGGCTTTTGCGTCATTGATTCGCTTCTCGGCGGCAGCCAGATCCTTTAGAACAGGATGGTCCGCGTCTGCCTGTGTACAAAACTTCGTTCCATCCACTGTGGCAACCACATCAACAAGATCTTCGAAGTCGCGCAGTGCGGCCTGGTCGCCTTTTTTCGATGAAGTTAGTGCCTTAAGGCGATCGACCAAAGCCGAGGCCGATCGGCGACGCTCTTCTGCACCTTTGATTGAGAGGTCGCCACTCCTAATCGCCGCCTCAACGTCGGCTATTTTCTTCTTCTGGTCCGCCGTGAGCACTGGGGTTGCAGCAGCAGCGGGACTCGAAGTCGGCTCTTGAGCAAGCGCATGAAGAGTGGCAATGAAGAGCAACAGAAACGCGGCAGCAGTAAAACGAAGCGAACGCGGGAAAGATCGCATGATACAGGTCTCCGGTTGTGGGTACGCCGAGGGGCGCGAGGACGTCCTACTTGTTCGAGATAAAGATTAGTTGCTTGCGGGACTGCCGGTAACGCTCGCGGCAGTTCATCGAGAAAGGCTGCAGGTGTCGCAAGCTCTGGGAAAAGCTTCGAAACTAAAGGGGCCGGATTAATACTTGGTTTGCAGCCGAGAGTCAAGATTTTTGTGATAGCAGCACGCCGAATTATTTGGACGTTTATGGGAAGCAGACGCACGCGACGCGCTTCAGAAGAATATGAGAATCGGCGCAAAAACATTTCATAGGTAGTGCATCCACTCAGGTGGGCTTTGCACAAAAAGTCAGGGTTGTTTCTTGGACACGGTCAGTACCACCTGCGGTAGCGGGTGGGTGCGTAGCTGTGCGACGAAGCTTTGCCTCAAAAGTCCGACATCATACTTGGATCGGGTCATTACAGGGAGCGATAGCGACCTGGTCAAACGATGGGAGTCAGAATCGTTAGGAAGTCTTTCATGCTAATCACGGACCAGGTCGCTACCGCTCCCTGTACTGACCCGATCCAAGTTGCCATTCCCACTTTTGAGGCAAAGCAGTGCGGCGAAGCTTTGCCCTAAAAGTCAGAAAATGTGCTTGGACCGGGTCAGTACAGGGAGCGGTAGCGACCTGGTCAGTGATCAGCATGCGATATTTCCTAACGATTGTTGACTCCCATGATTTGACCAGGTCGCTACCGCTCCCTGT
>DATNDM010000498.1:0-6270 GCA_035553235.1 Pyrinomonadaceae bacterium
AAGTTAATCCGTGTAATCCGCGGTTAAAACTGTTATACTGCCTCGGCCAGCAGTTCGTCCCTCCCGCGATTTTCTACTCAAAACCGCCGGACAGCCAAGATTGAATGACTATCAACACCTCAGAACGGGGCCGCGTCCTGATCGTCGATGATGATCGGAAGATCCTCGATCTGTTGGTTGAGTTACTGCAACTCGAAGGTTACGAGATCGCCACGGCTGCCGACGGCTCCGAAGCTCTCGCTCGCGCCCTCGCATTCGCTCCGGACGTTGTTCTCAGTGACGTCGTGATGCCGGAAATGGGCGGCCTCGAACTCTGCCGCCGTCTGAAGGAAAATCCGCGTACCGCCGACGTGCCGGTGATGTTGATCAGCGGTCGAATACCCTCGGACGACGGCGGCATTGAAGGTCTGCATGCCGGCGCCGACGATTACCTCGATTTGCCGTTCAGAAACGAAGAGTTGCTGGTGAAAGTCGCGCGGCTCGTCGAGCGACATCGGATGGAAGGCGCGTTGAAGGAGAGCGAAGAACGTTATCGTCGTCTGGTTGAGCTCTCTCCCGATGCGATCGTTGTTCACCAGGAAGGCCGTTTCACGTATCTCAATCCCGCGGCGTTAACTCTCTGGGGGGCGGCGACGCCGAACGATCTACTCGGCAAGTCGATTCTCCAGGTCGTCCATCCCCACTTTCGTCAGCACGTCACTGAAGGCATCGATTACATCCACCGTTTTCAACAACCGACGCCACTCGTCGAACAGAAATGTTTGCGGCTCGACGGTTCTGAGATCGATGTAGAAGTCACCGGTTTGCCGTTCACGTTGGATGGTAAATCAGCGGTGCTGTCTGTCTTTCGCGACGTTACTGAAAAGAAGCAGGCGCGCGAGGCGCTCAGAAAAGCCGAGAAGCGTTTGCGGACTGTTGTCGGCAGCGCGTCGCTGATTTTGTTTGCGACTGACAAGAACGGCGTTTTCACGTTGAGCGAAGGCGAAGGACTGAAGAGCCTTTCACTCGCCCCTGGCGAACTCGTCGGCAAGTCAGTATTTGAAGTGTACGCTGACACGCCGCAAGTTGGTGAAAACATCAGGCGCGCTTTGAAGGGCGAATCGTTTACGTCGTCGGTGACTATCGGCGAGTTGGTTTTTGACGTTCGCTATTCACCGTTGACTGACGAGTACGACAACGTTCTCGGTATCATCGGCGTCGCGACTGACATCACTGACAATCGCCGCGCGGAAGCTTCGATTCGTGAAAGCGAAGAGCGTTATCGGGAGCTGTTTGAAAACGCGAACGACATCATCTACACGCACGATCTGCAGGGTAACTTTACTTCGCTCAATCGCAGCGGCGAAAGAATCACCGGCTACTCGCGCGAAGAAGCCGCGCAGATGAATGTTGCTGACGTCATCGCACCCGACTATCTGAATCTCGCGCGCGAGATGATTGCGCACAAAGCGAGTGAGAAAGTCTCGACTGTTTACGAGATCGACATCATCACGAAAGATGGTCGTCGTGTTCGTCTGGAAGTCAGCACGCGGCTGATCTTCAGCGACGGAAAACCGGTTGGCGTGCAGGGAATCGCGCGCGATCTGACCGAACGTAAACATTCCGAAGAGATATTGCGTGAGAGCCAGGCCTTCCTCGCGCAGCAGGCGCAACGCGAAGCGATGACCCACCGCATTTCGCAGGCGATTCGTTGTTCACTCGACAGTAGTGAGATTTACAAGACCGCAGTCCGCGAGTTGGGTTCTTACCTCGCGGTTGATCGTTGTTCCTTGTTCATGCGCGACGACCGCGCGCGACGTGCATTGAACGTCGCCGAGTATCACGTGAGCGGCGTTGAGCCGGCAGCTTCGGATTTCGCGTTGGCCCACCTGCAACAGTTGATTTCGGCTTTGGACCAAACCGGTGTTTTGCCGTTTACAGACGCCGCGAAAGACGAACGCATCACCGATCTCTACCAGAACATTCTTTCCAAGGCGAACGTGAAGTCGATCATGTACGTGGCGATCCGAGTCGGCGACGATGTGCCGGCCGCGTTTGCGCTTTCAACGACGAGACACGTGCGGCTATGGAGTGAAACGGACATAGCACTTGCGAAGGCAGTCGCTGATCAAACGGGCATCGCGATCCGGCAGGCCGAGCTCTATCAGAAAGCTGAATCGACTTCGATACATGAAGCGCTCGTAAATCGTTTGACGATGGCGATTCGTGCTTCGCTGAGTTTGGGCGAAGTTCTCAGGACGGCCACCATGGAACTCGGACGCGCACTCGATGCATCGCGAGTTCACTTGTTCCTGTTGGACAACGAAGGCGTGAGCGCGCCGCTTGAACACGAGTACCTGGACGACGACGTCAAGAGCATCAAGCACGTTGAGGTCGACTACGACAATCCGATTGCGCGCAAACTCTCCAGTTCCAATCAGCCCTTGATTGTCGACGATGCTCAGAACTTTGAAGACCCGTCGTCAGTGTTGACTGATTACGTTCGCGCGCAGGCAAAACGGCTCGAGTTTCAATCGGCAATCAACTACCCGTTGATTGTGAAGGGCCAGTTTCGCGGCCTGCTGTGCATTCATCAAACCGATCGTCGACGTCTCTGGATGGAAGATGAGTTGACGCTGGTCCACGCGCTCGCGGAACGTTTGTCGATCGGCATCGCGCAGGCTGAGTTGTTCGAAATGGTCGCGCGCGGCAAGACCGAATGGGAAACGACTTTCGATGCGATGTCTGACGGCATTTTCATCTTCGATCGCACGGGCGAGTTGAAACGCGTCAATCGAGCCGGTGCGACGATGGAAGCCGTGCATCCGCGCTTGCTGCTCGGTCGCAAGTGTTGCGACATACTGCGGACCAGCGAAGAGGACGAAGCGTGTGTCGTTGAAAAAGCGCTCGAAACGGGTCGCAGCGTGACGATCGAGATTACTCCGAACCGGTTGAATCGTCCGTTGCTCGTTTCGGTTGAGCCGGTGCTCGATGAAAACAATCACGCGATCGCTGTTGTGTGTACCGCGCGTGACCTTTCCGAGTTGCGCAAGGTTCAGGCGGTCGCGCGCGAGAATCAGTCGTTGTTGACGAACATTCTCGAGAGCGCGCGCGAGTCGATCTATGCCGTCGACACGGATGGCAACTTCAAATGGTGCAACACGGCAACGTTGCAAGGCCTCGGCTTCCAACGCAGTAATTTCATCGGACGGCCGTTGCTCAGCATGGTCTACGAAGCCGATCGCGATCTCGTGCGACAGAAGCTGGACGCGGCGCTGCAGGGTGTGCCGCAAACTTACGAGATGCGCTACTTCTCGCACGACGGACAACTGCGATACGCACGCGTCGACAATTCACCGCTCGTGGTTGAAGGCCGTCCAACGGGTGTGTTGGGCATCGCGCGCGACATCACCGAGCAGAAGGAAGAACGCGAGCGTGCTGCGCGCGCTGACAAACTGCGCGCACTCGGACAGCTCGCTTCGGGTGTGGCCCACGACTTCAACAACTCGCTCGCCGCGATCCTTGGTCGCGCGCAGTTATTGCGACGACAGATCAACGATCCCGCGCTTGTTCGTAATCTCGACATCATTCAAACGGCTGCGGAAGATGCGGCGCAGACAGTGCGTCGCATTCAGACCTTTGCGCGCAAATCAGCCGTGAAGGAGCTTGAGCCGGTTGATGTGAGCAGTCTGTTGAATGATGCCGTTGAAATCACGAGGACGCGTTGGCAAAACGAGGCGCGTATTCGCGGGCTCGAGTATGACGTCAAACTCGATGCTGAGAAAGAACAGTACACGTACGGCAGTGCGTCTGAGTTGCGCGAAGTGTTTGTCAATATGATCGTGAATGCAGTTGACGCGATGCCGCGCGGCGGGCGTTTGGTGATTACGTGTCGCCGCCGAGACGACAGGCTGGAACTGCAGTTCAGTGACAACGGAATGGGAATGCCTGAGGACGTGCAGCAAAAAATATTTGAGCCGTTTTTCTCGACGAAAGGTGCGCATGGCACGGGTCTCGGATTGTCCGTCAGTTACAGCATTATCGAACGGCATTCAGGATCGATCAGCGTCGTCTCCGAGCCTGGTCGCGGCACGAACTTCACGATCGATTTGCCGGCTATTGTGAGCAAGTCATCGTCAATGGAAGCGCCCGCGATAACCGATGAAGCGCGAAGTTTGAAGATCCTGGTCGTTGATGATGAGCAACCGGTGCGAGAGACGCTGGCGGAGATGCTGGTCGCGGTGAGCCACCGCGTGGAACTCGCAGGCAGTGGTCAGGAGGCAGTGGAGAAAATGCGCACCGGCGATTTTGAGTTTGTCTTTACCGACCTCGCGATGCCGGAAATGGACGGCTGGGAAACAGCGCGACTGATCCGTAAAGATTGGCCCAACGTGAGGATCGTGCTCGTGACTGGCTACGGCCCGACCACCGCGCCTCCGTCTGGTGAGGAAGATCTGGTTGACGCCATCATCGGTAAGCCATTCGATTTCGCACAGGTCGGCTCAACTCTCGCCACCTTAACTAAAGATCGCGAGCTTCAAGCCATCCCGTAAATCGATGGTGTCTTAATTTGAAAAATCTTCTCTGCGGTTCTCGGCGTATCTCGGCGTCCTCTGCGTTTGAGTTGCCGTTTAACGCAGAGAACACTGAGATCCGCCGAGGACGCAGAGTAAATCGATCAATTTAAGACACCACCCGTAAATCCGGATTAGAAGCCAGGACTAATTAAAATTCATAATTCCCGCGCTCGCAGTAAAGCCGACTCCAAATCCCACCACGATCGTCGGCCCTGACCACTCGTTTTTATCGGCCAGCATAAATCCTGTCGACGCGCTCGAGAGATTGCCATAGCGTTGCAGGACCTTGTACGAACCGTGCACTTTTGCTGAGTCCGGCTCGAGATCGAGTTGAGAGCAAACGCCGTCGAGAATCTTCTTGCTGCCAGTGTGAATCAGGCAGTCGTCAACTTCAGTCAGATCCGAGACGGGCGAGTCAGGATGTTCGAGTACGCTTTTGACCGTCGTGACTGCGTAATGCGCGCCGCGGCTCGGGACGCTCGGCTGCATGAAGTATTGCGGGCGGCCGTTGAGAAACTCATGTGAACTGTTGTTGACCATCGTGAGCAGGTTCATGTCGGTGGGATGGTCATTGGTCAGGTGGGAAATTGGTCCAAACGCGGGCTTTCCTTCTTCGCTGCCTACCAGCAAAGCAACCGCGCCGTCGCCAAAAAGCATTGATTGAATTACGAAGGTCGTATCCAGCCTTTGTTGCTCGAATTGTTCGGTATCAATTTTCTGCTCCTTTCGCCGTCTGATGACTTCGCGGTAGCCCGAATATTCATCGCGGAGAAGCGGCGCCACGTACGGTGTGTGCGCTTCCGCCATCACGACGATTGCGAGCTTGCCGGGATTTGCTGCGAGGTACCACTGAGCCACTTCGATTGATTTCAGTAACACAGAACAACCTTGCGCTTGCATGTTGACAGTGCGCAGCGACCGGGAAAGGAGGCCGTGCGTTCTCCCCATGATCTCCGACGCCAAACACGGCAACATTTGATCAGGTGTGTTAGTTGCCGCGACGAGTAATCCTATCCGGTTCGGATCACCCCCCCATTCGTGGATGCAGCGTTTGGTCGCAGCCACGCCGAGGTCCGTTGTGGAACTGGTGGGCGCTTTCGGTTTGCCGCACAGAAAGTCTGGATAATTCGCCAGTGTGGAAAATCGTTGGTCTACCCCGAGAGCACTGATCGTATTGATCAATTCCGGGGAGAGTTTGTGCATTAGACTTCCGACCAGTTCAGTGGTCCTGAAGGCATTTTGAGGCACCGCAGTAGCTGCGGATAACATATTAATCATCGTCGTTTTTTCTACTCCAAAAGAAGAGGGGGATTTTGCCGCGTCGGATGACCTCCCACTACCAATCCGACGCAGTTCTGTCTACAACCCTCGTGCCGCGTTTGTTCGGCTCATGGATTTTTTGAAAAGAAGCTGATTCGTTGGGATTTATGCGGAAATTACGTCAGACGGCCTGGCTCAGAAAAGCAGCGATTTTGGATACCTCGTACCCACATCCAAAAGAAGGACAAATTCCCCGGTATTTTTACGGAGACTGTGGTACGGGACTATACAGTTGGTAATTACCTACCCAAAGGTCTAAAGGTCTGGCTTTACACAAAAGCCGGTGACATTGCTTTCTCTGCGCCACCTCGGCGTTCTCTGCGTCTCTGCGGTGAGTTATTGCTGAATTAGTTAACCGCAGAGACGCAGAGAACGCCGAGTTGGCGCAGAGAAA